>CALKUR010000001.1 GCA_937996725.1 uncultured Dechloromonas sp.
CCAAGAACATCGGCCTTGCATTGCAGCCATTAATTGCCAACATGAAAGCCGAGATCTCGCCAGAAAACCAGCTTGCTGAGGCCGAAGTCCACTATCTTCAGACAAATCTGAAAACCGGCATTACCAAATGCAAATATGGCATACAGCCCGACTCTAAAATCGAAGCCTCTAACTTGCAATGCGCACCTTGTCTGACATTCGTAACCCGTCTATACGGTGATCTTAAAGGGTTGGAAGTCGCCTGGTACCTTGCCATGCAACAGATTCGTGTATCTGGTGATCAGCCAGATCAACGAATTCCGCCGTTTGAGAGATATCACTATCAACTCGTGTCGGGCGTGGCAGAAGTCGCCTATGTCGATTTGTATTTCCCGATAAAGAAGTTGGGCTAACCGGCACCACGTATTAATGATCGGGTGAGATCAAGGAATGAAGCCTCGTTTCAAGACATACGGTTTTTTTGTTCTGATCGTTGTGGTATGTGCGGTTGTCGGTTACTTTTCATATCGACTGGTTTTTGCTCGCGAGATAGAGCAGGAAGTCGAACGGAACCGTCAGCACCTAGAAACGTTGAGTCTAACGATCAGCGCGACTCTACAGAAGTATGACGAGCTACCCTTGGTCATTGCACAGGATCGTCGGGTCCGTGACGCATTGGTGCAGCCCAACCGCGCCGCAGTTCTTGCAGAAGCCAATCTATATCTTGAGCAGATTAACCAGATTCTAGGTACCGAAACCATTTATGCGATGAATGAGCATGGGTTGACGCTGGTTTCAAGTAATTGGAACAAGGCCGATAGCTATGTTGGCGACAACTATGCATTTCGCCCTTATTTTGTCGATGCTGTGGGCCAAGGGCTGGGGAAGTTCTATGGCATCGGGATCGCTTCCGGCAAGCCCGGCTATTACATTGCTTACCCGATTCGCTCTGAGCGCGGCATGCTCGGGGTCCTCACCATCAAGATCGGTCTGGCCGATATTCAGCATGCCCTAGCGGAAACCAAGACCGATTCAATCGTGACTAATGAGGATGGGATCGTTATCATTTCTTCCGCCCCGGCTTACCGTTACAAAACAACCCGCACTATTGAGCCTGTGGCTGCCGAACGGATCATTGCAACCCGACAGTTTTCTGGACAGTCGCTGGAACCACTCGTATACAAAGGTGTACCCGTGGGAGACAACGCGAGCGACACGGTCAGACTCTTTGGCGGCGAGCGATTTATGCTGCAATCCGTGGCTCTGGGTAATCGCGGTTGGCAGATCGCCCAGATTGGCGATACCCGTGCCGCTAGAAATTATGCACTGGCGAGCGCTTTGGCCAGTGGTTTCGGTCTCGGATTTTTGCTGATTAGTCTGTCTAGTTTTTATTATCGTTATCGAGCGAAGCTTGAGAAGCGACAGATCTATGCTGATATCGATGCAAAGATTGCTGAGAGAACGATTGAACTCACCAGTCGGGTCGCGGATTTGCAGCGTGCGGAATCTGTCTTGCGGCAGACTCGGGACGAGGCTGTTCAGGCTGGAAAGATGGCGGTGTTAGGACAAATGGCTGCTGGCATTACCCATGAGCTGAGTCAGCCTCTGTCGGCAATTCAGCTCTATGCCGGCAATACACGCAAGCTCATGGACGCTGGTCGTCTCGACGTGGCTGGCGAAAATATCGACAACATCAATGCGCTGGTCGTGCGCGCGGGTAACATTCTGTCCGAACTGAAATCGCTTTATCGTAATGACCCGACGACGATCGAGCCCCTGTCGCTCGCAACGGTCATCCGTAATGCCATGCTGGTTATGACGCCGTTTATCGAAAAGGCGGGTGTTGCGCTGAATGTGCGTGTTGCCGACGAGCAGGTGATGGGGTCACAGGGCAAGCTCGAACAGGTATTTGTAAACCTGCTATCCAACGCGGTTGATGTGTTACGTGATCGCACGGCTGCATGCGTGGAGATCAGTGCAGAGCATCAGGGTAATGAGGTTCTTGTTCGGGTGCGGGATAATGGGCCCGGAATAGCCGAAGCTCAGCGGCAACATATTTTTGAGCCTTTTTTTACCACTAAACCCTCTGGGCAGGGACTGGGTTTAGGGTTGGCGATCACCCGGTTCATCATTGATGCGGTCGGTGGCAGAATTCACTGTTCTAATTTGCCGGGAGGCGGATTGGAGTTTGCTTTGTACTTGCGTAACGCGGATGTTGCTTGATGAATATGAGCGAGAGGAGTTCCCGGGGTGCGACTGTCTGTCTGATTGAAGATGATCAGGCCATCCTGAATAGTTGTTCACAGTCTTTGAACCTTGAGGGCTTTGAGGTTCGCCCCCATGCGTCATCAGAAAGTTATTTGAGTGCAGATCGGCCGGACTTTCCGTATGTGGTCATTACAGATGTGAATTTGCCTGACGAGGATGGTTTGAGCCTCATGCGCAAGGTGCTGGCCACCAACCCGCAGGTGCCCGTCATCATAATGACCGGTCATGGAGATATCGGCATGGCTGTTGGCGCAATGCGGGAAGGCGCTTTTGATTTTATCGAGAAGCCCTTTAGCCCGGATCGTTTGATTACCACCGTACGAAATGCAGCCGATAAGGCCTGCCTGCTTAGTCAGGTTGCAGCGCTTTCAAAAGAGCGGGGGGTGGGGGCTCCTGCTCTGATCGGGCAGTCTGAACGGCTGGGTCAGCTTCGACAGCAAATTACCGCGCTCGCGCCGACCGGCGTTGATATCCTCATCAATGGCGAGACCGGTAGCGGGAAGGAAGTCGTCGCACAAAGTCTCCACTACCAAAGCGGTCGAACGGGGCCCTTCGTTGCTATCAACTGCGCCGCCCTGCCTGAAAGTATTTTCGAAAGCGAGCTTTTTGGTCATGAAGCGGGCGCGTTCACCGGTGCGCTCAAACGGCGTATTGGGAAATTCGAATTCGCAAAAAATGGAACGATTTTTCTGGATGAAATCGAATCGATGCCACTGGCTCTGCAGGCCAAGCTGCTTCGCACGATTCAGGACCGTACCATTCAGCGGCTTGGCGCCAACGAGTCGATTGCAGTCACTTGCCGCATCATCGCGGCGACCAAGACGAACCTAAAAATCCTATCGGACCAGGGCCAGTTCCGGAGCGACCTCTATTTCCGGCTCAATGTCGTCAATCTGTATTTGCCACCACTGCGCGAGATCAGAGACGATATTCCCCTCATTTTCAATTTCTACCTGCATCAGTTCCGGGAAAAATACGGGACATCTGTAGTCGATGTCGGGCCGGCCGTTCTGCGCTATCTGGTTTCTCACCCATGGCCCGGCAATATCCGGGAACTGAGAAATTTTGCCGAACGTGTCGCGATTGGCTTCCCTTTTGCAGAGGGTGGGGTCGCAAACGACGATCAGACGCCGTTACCCCTAAACAGAATGCTGGAGCGCGCCGAACGAGAGGCTTTGATCAATGCGCTTCGGCTGGCTGGAGGCCATGTTGCAGAAGCGGCTGAGATACTCGGAATTCCTGCAAAGACCCTTTATGACAAACTGGGCCGGTTCTCGATTGCCGTTACGGATTTCAAATCATGACGAGACCTGCGATTTCATCATTTGAATATGGCTTGAACTTCAACATGTTAGGCGCTAACGGTACCCGTTAGACATCAAATTTGACGCGCCGCACAACTGGCCTTTCTGTTAAAATAACCCTTTTTTATCAATCCGCTGATCCACCTACGGAGTTTTTATGGCAATCCAACGCACCCTCTCCATTATCAAACCTGATGCCGTCGCAAAGAACGTAATCGGTCAGATCATCGCCCGCTTTGAAGGCGCTGGCCTCAAGGTCGTTGCCGGTCGTCTGGTGCACCTGTCGGCTGTTGAAGCCGGTCAGTTCTATGCAGTGCACAAAGAGCGTCCTTTCTTCAAGGATCTGGTTGAGTTCATGATTTCGGGCCCGGTCTTCGTGCAAGTGTTGGAAGGTGAAGACGCGATTGCCAAGAACCGTGACCTGATGGGCGCGACGGATCCGAAGAAGGCCGCCCCCGGCACTATTCGTGCCGATTTCGCCGAGTCGATCGACGCGAACGCTGTTCATGGTTCCGATGCGCCGGAAACCGCCGCTGCTGAAGTGGCGTTTTTCTTCCCGGGCATGAACGTTTACAGCCGCTAAGTTATCGCAGCAGTAACGATGCAGAACCTGCTCGACCTTGATATGGCCGGGCTGAAAGCCTGGTTGGCCCAGATCGGCGAAAAGCCTTTCCGGGCCAATCAGCTTTTGCGCTGGATCTATTCGCGTGGTGAAAGTGATTTTGCCGCGATGACCGATCTTGCGCGGACATTTCGCGAACGTCTGCCCGATGTGGCGGAAATCCGTCTGCCGAAAATTGTCTCTGACAAGATTTCCGATGATGGCACCCGTAAGTTCCTCATGGATGTGGGCGCCAGCAATCTCATCGAAACCGTGTTTATTCCCGAAGCAGATCGCGGCACGCTGTGCGTTTCCACGCAGGTCGGATGCGCGCTGGATTGTTCGTTCTGTTCAACGGGCAAACAAGGCTTCAATCGTAATCTCACGACGTCTGAAATCATCGGCCAGCTCTGGCTGGCGAATCAAGCGCTGGGCTTTGACCCAGCGGGCGACCGCATTATCTCCAACGTCGTCATCATGGGCATGGGTGAACCGCTCGCCAATTTTGAGGCGTTGGTGCCAGCCCTGAATCTCATGCTGGATGATCATGCCTATGGCCTGTCGCGACGCCGCGTCACCGTGTCGACCTCCGGCATTGTGCCCGCCATGGATCGTCTGCGCGAAGCCTGTCCGACCGCGCTAGCGGTGTCGTTGCACGCACCGAACGACGCGTTGCGCGACGTTCTGGTGCCCATCAATCAGAAATACCCGCTCGCTGAGCTGATGGCTGCCTGCAAGCGCTATCTCGAAAATGCGCCGCGAGATTTCATCACCTTCGAATATGTCATGCTGGACGGCGTGAACGATAGCCCGGCCCAGGCGCGTGAACTTGTGGCGCTGGTCAGCAAAGCGAAGATCCATTGCAAGTTCAACTTGATTCCGTTTAACCCGTTTCCGGGGAGTCCTTATCGCCGGTCAAGCCGCGAGCGCATCACGGCCTTTGCCAATGTCCTGATCGGGGCTGGTTATGTGACCACGACCCGTAAAACGCGTGGCGACGACATAGACGCCGCATGCGGGCAATTGGCGGGGCAAGTCCAGGACAAAACACGTCGTACCCAACATCTCAAAGTCGTGAACGAGGTGGGGACGTGATGCGTCAGCTCATAGCGTTTGTTTTAGTGGGGTTTTTGGCGGCCTGTACGACGACCACCAACCTGGCCGGTGTGCCGGAAAAACCGGCCAGCAAGGCACCGCCCGAAAGTCGCGCGCGGGTGCACACGGAGCTGGCCGCGTTGTATTACCAGCAGGGCAGTTTCAAGACGGCATTAACTGAAATCGATAGTGCATTGCGGGTCGATGCTGCCTACGCGCCTGCCTACGATATGCGCGGCCTGGTCTACATGCAATTGGGAGAAACGATACCGGCGGCTGAAAATTTCCGTAAGGCGATTGAATTGGCCCCCGGCGATCCGGATGTCCGAAATAATTACGGTTGGTTTCTCTGTACATCAGGGCAGCCGCAAGAGGGGTTGAAACAGCTTGAACTGGCGTGGAAAAACCCGCTGTACGACACGCCGGGGCGAGCCCTGGCAAATGCCAGTCGTTGTGCTGCCGAAGCCGGCGATTCTACGCAAGCGAAGATCTATCGCGAGCGTGCCGCAAAATTCGGTGAGACCCTGAACGAGCCACGTGCCCACGAAAATATTGCTTTACCTCACCCCAATCAATCCAAATAACACCCCGTAAATATCAACGCCGGAATCACTATGCAGAACACCCATGACGAGATGTTGCAATCCCAGGATTCATCCGAGTCTCTCGAACAAGCAACGGTTGCCGAGGTCGCCCCGAACGAGCAAACCCTGCTCCGTAATGCACGCGAGGCCAAGCGCTTGTCGGCGGGTGATGTTGCATATTCGCTGAAAGTGAGCCCCCGTGTGATTGAAGCGCTGGAGGCTGGTGAATGGGATCAGTTACCCGGCCGCACCTTTGTCGTCGGTATTTTACGGGCGTATGGCCGCCTGCTGCAGGTATCGGTGGATAGTCTGGTGGAATCGTTGCCGGGCGCGCCAACGCCAACGAAGAAGTCGGTTGCCGCTAGTTCGGCTGCCTCGAAAACTGCCGCACCAAAATCGCCGCGTGATCGTGAAACGAAGCGACAGTCGAGCCGGATGCTGAAGTTCGGCCTAGTCATGTTGCTGATCGCTGTTGCGCTGGCCTACGCCGTACCCCGCGAAACTATGGAAACCGCGCTACAGGAAGCGCAATCCCAGCTGCAGCGCCTGACGGCAGGTAAAGCTCAGGAAGCTGCCCCATCGGAGCAAGCGCAACCAGCGACCTCCGAGCAGGGTGCCGTCGTGCCTACAGCAACGACGGAACAACAGGCACAAACAAGCACCGGTACGCTGGAACTACGTTTCGCAGCGCCCGCCTGGGTGGAGGTGCGTGACCATACGGGCCGTATTATTTATTCGCAACTTAATGTTGCGGGCACCACGCAATTCATTACCGGTGCCGCACCGCTGGATGTCATGATCGGCAATGCCAAGCAGGTGCAGGCCCGCTGGCGCGACGAACCGCTCAAGCTCGACAAACTGAGCGGTGATGATGTCGCCCGTCAAACGCTGCGCTAAGACCAAACACTATGTCTTTGCAACGACATCTCACCCGTAGCGTGACGATCGGCAATGTCGCCATGGGCGGTGGCGCGCCGATTGTGGTGCAAGCAATGACCAACACCGATACGGCGGATGTGCTAAAAACCGCCATTCAGGTGGCAGAGCTGGCTCGTGCCGGTGCAGAGTTGGTACGTATCACGGTCAATACGCCGGAAGCGGCCGCCGCAGTGCCCGAGATCCGGGCGCAACTCGACCGCATGAATTACGACGTCCCCTTGATCGGTGACTTTCATTACAACGGCCATCGTCTGTTGAGCGACTATCCAGCCTGTGCGGAAGCGCTTGCCAAGTTCCGCATTAATCCCGGAAACGTGGGTTTCGGGAAGAAGAAAGACGAGCAGTTTTCGCAGATGATCGAATTGGCGATCCGCTACAACAAGCCGGTACGCATCGGCGTTAACTGGGGCAGCCTGGATCAATCGGTGCTGGCACGCGTTATGGACGATAACGCTCAGAAAGCCAATCCGGGTTCGGCCAGCGACGTCATGCGAGAGGCCCTTATTCTGTCGGCGCTAGAATCAGCTGCGCTGGCCGAAGAAATAGGTTTGCCGGGTGACAGAATTGTTTTGTCGTGCAAGGTTTCAAGCGTGCAGGATCTGATTGCGGTGTATCGCGATCTCGCCGGTCGCTGTGATTACCCACTGCACCTGGGGTTGACCGAAGCGGGTATGGGCTCCAAAGGTATCGTCGCTTCGACAGCCGCTATGGCGGTGCTACTCCAGGAAGGGATCGGCGATACGATTCGCGTCTCGTTGACGCCGGAACCCAATGGTTCTCGTTCGCTGGAAGTGCAGGTCGCGCAGGAATTGCTGCAGACCATGGGTCTACGCGCTTTTACGCCCTTAGTGACTGCTTGCCCGGGTTGCGGGCGGACGACCAGCGTATTCTTTCAGGAGCTGGCCTCGGAAGTGCAGAGTTATGTGCGCGAGCAGATGCTGGCCTGGCGCGAACAATACGATGGCGTTGAAAATATGACGCTAGCCGTGATGGGCTGTATCGTTAACGGACCCGGCGAAAGCAAGCACGCCAATATCGGCATCTCCTTGCCGGGTACCGGTGAAACGCCGGCGGCGCCAGTGTTCGAAGACGGCGTGAAGACAGTGACGCTGCGTGGCGAGAACATCGCCCACGAATTCAAAGACATCATTAATCGATACGTCGATCGTACGTATCAGCGGAAAGCCTGATCCATGAGCAATCGCCTGCAAGCCGTACGCGGCATGAACGACATCCTGCCCGACGAAGCAGAATCCTGGGAGTGGCTGGAAGAGGCGTTGCGTGCCTGGCTCAAAAGCTATGGTTATCGTCCGATCCGTATGCCGATCGTCGAACCGACTCCGCTGTTTAAACGCGCGATTGGCGAAGTGACCGACATCGTCGAGAAGGAAATGTATTCTTTCGTCGATAGTCTCAATGGCGAACCGCTGACGCTGCGCCCGGAAGGCACTGCCGGGTGCGTACGCGCCGTCATTCAGCACAATGTCGCGGCCGAACGTCCGCAGCGTTTGTATTACACGGGTCAGATGTTTCGGCATGAGCGTCCGCAGAAGGGGCGTTATCGCCAGTTCCATCAGGTGGGTGTCGAGGCCTTCGGCTTTACCGGTCCGGACGTCGATGCCGAACAGATCCTGATGGGCGCACGCCTGTGGCAGGATCTGGGGCTGGACAACATTCGTCTTGAACTCAATAGCTTGGGCCAACCGGAAGAGCGCGCCGCACACCGTGCTGCGTTGATTGACTATTTCGAAGCCCATAAGGCACAACTCGACGAAGATGCACAGCGTCGTTTACACAGTAACCCACTGCGCATTCTTGACACAAAAAATCCAGACATGCAGTCGCTGGTCAGCAATGCGCCATGCCTGATGGATTATCTTGGTGCAGAATCGCTGGCACATTTCGAGCGCGTGCAGGCCCTGGTGCGCCACGCGGGCATCAGCTTTACCGTGAATCCGCGGCTCGTGCGCGGGCTCGATTATTACAACCTCACCGTCTTCGAATGGGTAACGGATGCCTTGGGCGCACAGGGTACCGTTTGTGCCGGTGGTCGTTATGATGGGTTGGTCGAGCAACTCGGCGGCAAGCCGACGCCGGCGTGTGGATTTGCGCTGGGTATTGAACGTTTGTTGGCGCTATTGCAGGATGCGGGAAATCTGCCGCAGCCCGAGGCCCCAGATGTCTACCTGATTCATCAGGGCGATGCGGCAGGTGACCTGGCCATTCGCGTGGCAGAAAGTCTGCGCGATACCGGGCTTGATGTCGTGTACCACTGCGGTGGCGGCAGCTTCAAGTCGCAAATGAAGCGGGCGGACCACTCGGGTGCGCCGCTAGCGGTCATTATTGGTGATGATGAAGTCGCCCAGGGCGAGGTCACTGTCAAAGCACTACGCCAGAAGGATTGGGCCGAAGGCGAGACGGCGAACAATCAGGTTCGTGTTGCGCTGGATGATCTGGCTGAGCACATCATGTCACAATGGACGGAAAACGATCTCGGCCAAGGTTTCTGACCGGTTCGGATTGATAGCAAATAGGAAAATAAACGATGGCTGTATACGACCTCGAAGAACAGGAACAGATTGCCGCCCTACGTGGCTGGTGGAAGCAGTACGGTGGCTGGGCGACTGGCGTCGCGCTGGTCGTCGCGCTTGGCTGGCTGGGTTGGTACGGTTGGCAGAGCTACCTGAAGTCACAAAACGCCGAAGCCAGTCGTATTTTTCTGGTGTTGCAGCAGGCGAGTGCGCAGCAGGATACCGCACGCGTTAAGCAGGCAGCGGGTGAACTCGTCAGTCAATATCCGCGCAGCCAGTTCAGTGCCCTGGGCGCATTGCTGGCGGCCAATACTTTGGATGCTGCGGGTGACCCCAAGAGTGCCGAAGCCCAATTGAGCTGGGTGGCCGATAACGGTAAAGAGGCACTGCGTGGCGTTGCTCGCTTGCGTCTGGCTGGTATCCAGATGGATCAGAAAGATTACGATGGCGCGCTGAAGACGCTGTCGGATACACCGCCGGCTGGTTTTGCCGCGCGTTACGACGCGGCTCGCGGCGATGTCTATGCGGCTCAGGGCAAGCCCACCGAAGCGCGTGCCAGTTATGATGCCGCGTTGAAGAACCTGGAGCCAGCTGGCAAAGATGTGACGCCGAATAGCGAATTCGCTGCGAGCGAACCGGGGCAGTTGCTGCGCCGTCTGGTGATGGAAAAGCGTGGCGCTTTGCCGAATGCGGTTACAGGCCAGTAAGGACATCGCAGTCGCCTCGACCATGAATCGATTCGCCCGGAAACATCTTGTTGTGATGCCGCTGCTGGCCCTACTGGCCGGCTGTAGCCTTTTTGGCAGCTCCAAAGCCAAGCCGACACCGCTTACCCCCATTACCGAACGTTTGACGGTGCACACGGACTGGCAGGCGTCAGTTGGCAAGGCAGGCAACTTCAGCTTCCTACCGGCAAGCGGTGGCCCGGTCGTTCTGGCAGCATCGCATGATGGCACGTTGATCCGCCTGGACAACGGTAAGGAAAGCTGGCGCACCAGCGCTGGACAGAAGCTTTCATCGGGAACCGCCAGCGATGGTCGCCTCGTGGTTGTCGGTACCTATAAGGGCGAGGTTCTCGCCTTTGATTTTGAAACGGGCAAATCGCTCTGGTCCGCGCACGTCAAAGGCGAACTGGTCGCGCCGCCGGCCATTACCGAAGGGCTGGTGATCGTACGCACCAGTGACAATCGCGTGATTGCCCTGGATGGCAATGATGGCAAGCAGCGCTGGAACTATCAGCGCAGCAATCCACCGCTGGCTGTACGGTCTCTGGCACCGCCGTTGCCATTTGGGCCGTTTGTGCTGGTGGGCATGCCGGGTGGCAAACTCTATGCGCTTGCTTTGCAGAACGGTGCCCCCGCCTGGGAGGGCACGGTGTCCGTGCCGCGTGGCGCAACTGAACTGGATCGCGTTTCAGACGTGGTGACGGTACCGGTCGTTCAAGGGCCGCAGATGTGTGCCGTGGCATTCCAGGGGCGTGCCGCCTGCTTTGATATGCAGGGCGGTAACCAAATGTGGTCGCGCGAAGTCTCGTCGGTTGCCGGGATCACGATGGATGATCGCCGTGTCTTTGTACCCGATGAGCAGGATGTCGTTCATGCCTTTGATCGTACAACCGGCGCTTCGGTCTGGCGCCAGGATCGGCTGAAATATCGCAATCTCTCGGCACCGGTCGCGTTGCCGATGGGGTTGATTGTTGCCGATGGAGAAGGCTTTTTGCATGTGCTGGACCGTGACACGGGTGAATTCACTGGCCGCCTGAACGTGGGCGGTGGCGGTGTCATGACCATTCTGCCGGCTCTGGCCCCCAATACCGTCGTACTACAAACACGCAACGGCACACTTATGGCGGTAACGCTTCAATGAAACCAACCATCGCACTCGTTGGCCGCGCCAACGTCGGCAAGTCCACGCTCTTTAACCGTTTGACGCGATCGCGCGATGCCATCGTCGCGGACATGCCCGGCCTGACGCGTGATCGCCACTATGGTCATGGCAAAGTAGGGCGCAAAGGCTTTCTAGCGATTGATACCGGGGGGTTCGAACCCAAATCTCGTGAAGGCATTACGCAGGAAATGGCGCGCCAGACCGAGCAGGCGATTCACGAAGCGGACCGCATTATCTTTGTGGTGGATGGTCGTGAAGGCGTCACGCCGCTCGACAAGGATATTGCCCAACTGTTGCGCAGAATCAATCGCCCCGTCATCGTTGCTGTGAATAAAGTCGAAGGCATGGATCGCGGCGTGGTTGCGGCTGATTTCCATGAATTAGGCCTCGGCGATCCGCAACCGATTTCTGCGGCACACGGTGAAGGCGTGCGCAGTCTGATCGAGGATACGCTGGCTGATTTTCCGGAAGATCCGGAAGAGGACGAAAATGCCGAGCGCATTCCGCGCGTAGCGATCGCCGGTCGTCCTAATGTCGGCAAGTCGACACTCATTAATGCCTTGCTCGGTGAAGAGCGTGTGATCGCGTTCGACCAGCCGGGTACGACACGCGATGCGATTGAAATCGAATTCGAGCGTGGTGATAAAAAATATCAACTGATCGATACCGCGGGCGTGCGTCGCAAAGGTCGCGTCTTCGAGGCGGTAGAAAAATTCTCGGTCATTAAAACGCTGCAGGCGATCGAAGCTGCCAACGTGGTGATTCTGGTGCTGGATGCGCGTCAGGAGATCGCGGACCAGGACGCGCATCTCGCCGGCTTTATCAAAGAGTCCGGTCGGGCGCTGGTGGTCGCCGTGAACAAATGGGATGGCCTCGGCGAATACGAGCGCGAGCAGTGCAAGCTGGCGATTGAGCGCCGCTTCAAGTTCCTCGACTTTGCCAGCTTCCATTACATTTCGGCCAAAGAAGGTCGCGGCCTGGATGCGGTGATGCGTTCCGTTGACAAGGCGTACGCGGCCGCGATGGCCAAGCTGTCGACGCCACAACTGACCCGCGTGCTTATGGATGCGGTTGCGCGTCAGACGCCGCCGCGTCATGGCATCTTCCGTCCGAAGCCCCGTTATGCGCACCAGGGCGGCATGAATCCGCCGCTGATCGTCATTCATGGCAACGCGCTGAACCATATTCCCGACAGCTATCGTCGTTTTTTGGAACATTGTTTCCGCGACCACTTCCATCTGCAGGGCACGCCGTTGCGCTTGCAGTTCAATGTGTCGCATAACCCCTATGTGGATGATTAACCAGGGAAGTCTTCCGAAAATGCTTTGCGCATTCGGGCTTTTTGCTTTAAATTGATTCACTCGCATCAAAACCCACCCACACAATAATCAGAAGAAAGCGGACTATAAAAATGACGAATAAGGGCCAGTTGCTGCAGGATCCATTTCTTAATGCCTTGCGTCGCGAGCATGTGCCGGTGTCGATCTATCTGGTCAACGGTATCAAGCTGCAAGGCCAGATCGAATCGTTTGATCAGTACGTGGTATTGCTTAAAAACACCGTGACCCAGATGGTCTACAAGCACGCGATTTCTACCGTGGTGCCGGCGCGGGCCGTCAGCTTTAGTCAGGAACCGCCCGCGGCATGACCGACACCGACCCGGCACTGGCCGGGTTGTCTGATCCCCGTCTCGTACGACAGTCGTCTCAGAACCGGTCGCAAGGCCGGATGGTCGAGCGCGTGCTCATTGTTCAGGTCGACTTTGGCGATCTGGATCTGAAAGAGGCGGTCGACGAGGTGCGCATGCTGGCGGAGTCGGCGGGTGCCGAAGTGGCGGACGTCATCACTTGCCGCCGTGATCGACCCGATGTGGCCCTGTTCGTGGGGTCGGGTAAAGCTGAAGAGATTGCCCAGCGTGCCAAGGTCGTGGGTGCAGGCCTCATTATTTTCAACCACAGTCTTTCGCCGGTGCAGCAGCGAAACCTTGAACAGGTGGCGCATGGCCGCGTGATTGATCGCACCAGCCTGATCCTGGATATCTTTGCTTTGCGCGCCCAGAGCGCCGAGGGCAAGCTACAAGTGGAGTTGGCTCAGCTGGAGCATCTAGCCTCCCGTCTGATTCGTGGTTGGACACACTTGGAGCGTCAACGCGGCGGTATTGGCCTGCGTGGTCCGGGTGAAACCCAGCTGGAAACCGACCGCCGGCTCATCGGTCAGCGCGTCAAAATGCTTAAGGATCGCCTCGCCCGGTTGGCCCGCCAACGTAAAACCCAGGGTCGGGCGCGAAGCCGCCAGGGTGTACTCACCGTGTCGCTGGTCGGCTACACCAACGCCGGCAAATCTACGCTGTTCAATGCGTTGACCCATTCGGGCGCCTATGCGGCGGATCAGCTGTTTGCGACGTTAGATACCACCGTGCGCCGGGTCTGGTTGCCGGAAGCCGGCAATGTCGTAATCGCCGATACGGTTGGCTTTATCCGAGACCTGCCGCACACCTTGGTGGAGGCCTTTAAAGCCACCCTGGAAACGACCACGCAAGCAGATTTGCTGCTTCATGTGATTGATGCAGCAAATCCGGCGCGAGATCTGCAAATCGCCGAAGTTAATAAGGTTTTAAACGAAATTGGTGCCAACCACGTGCCGCAAATCCGGGTCTATAACAAGTGTGATCTCACCGCTGCCGAGCCCGGGGCCGAGCGTGACGCCTATGGTAAAATCACCCGCGTACGCCTGAGTGCCCAAACGGGTGCCGGCTTACCCTGGTTGCGGACGGCGATTGCTGAATTTGCCCGTCCAGACACCGATCCGGCATTGGCCGGATTGCAAACTCACACCTCTTCGGAGTTAGCGCCATCCCCGCTGTCGCCTGATGTCGATCAATGATCCCCAATGGGGAAACAGTCACCGGCCGGACCAGAAAGAACCGGAGCAGGTACCAGAAGTGACTGGTACAGAACCGGTGCAACCTCAAGCGGGTGAGCAGAACGCGCCACAGCAAAAGACCGCGGGCCAGATGCCGCCACCATCACCGAAATCACCGCCACCCGAAGGCCCGCCGGATCTAGAAGAACTCTGGCAACAACTGGTGTATCAAACCCGCTGCAAGCTCGCGCGCGCTTTTGGCAAAGAACCGCCTGCGCCGCCGCAAGCGCCTGCCGTGCCGACGCTGCCAGTCGCAACGTCAGTGACGGCACCGGTGGCGAGTTGGCAGGCCTTGAGTTTCAAAAGCTGGCTGATCGGCGTTTCACTCATTATCGGCGCATGGCTGGTCAGTGGTTTCTATCTGGTCGATGCACAGCAACGCGGCGTACTGACGCGTTTCGGCAGTATCGTCAGCGTGGCGGATGCCGGCTGGCATTGGCGTTGGCCTTACCCAATTGATAGCGTGCGACTCGTCAATGTCACCGCCGATCGCACCTTGGAAGTGGGCATGGCCTCCCAAAAGGGAAATCGTGTATCGCCCGGACTGATGCTGACCTCGGATGGCAACCTGGTCGGCGTCTCCTACGCCGTGGTGTACCAGGTGACCGATCCGGTGGCTTATGTATCTCAAGCGGATGCGCCAGTTGATTTGCTGGCGTTGCTTGCTGAAGGCGCGTTGCGTGAAGCGGCGGCGGGGCAACCGCTAGCCACCGTGCTCGCTGCCGGCAACACAGCCACGGCCGCCGTTGGCAAGCCGATGTTGCTGGCAGCGCGTGATCGCTTACAGGCGGGTCTCACCCCACTGGGTCTCGGACTCGTTGTGAAAGACGTGCTTATCCGTGAGGTGCAATTGCCTGCCCCGGTGCTGCAAGCGGTCAAAGAAGCCGATCGTCAGGAACAGGCCAGCGCCAAAGCCTTGCGTGAAGCGCAGACGAACGCAACGGAGAACTTGATTAAGGCACGCAAGCTCGCCGCCAAGCTGCAGGACGAGAGTGCGGCCTACGCCCGTGCCGTCGAGAATTCGGTGCAGGCACTGCGCAATGCCGATGGCGCGCTCAATCAATCGCAGGCGCAACAAGCGCTGGCAGATCAAGCATTGGCGTGGCGCCAGCAGTATCCGCTGATCTTTGCGAGCCCCGCCGAGTTACAGGAACGGATTCAACCCAAAGCTGCGGGACGTACAGTCGCCGCAGGGCCAGACAAAGCAGGCACCAAAGCCTCAACGGGTGTCACGGACAAAGCCGACCAGTGGCGTGACCGCGAGCTCATGCGTTCACGTGAGCGCGTTGACCGTCCGGGGAGTGGTTCATGAACGATCCCGTGATGCAGACCCCGTCGAGTCCGCCCCGTTTTTCGTGGCGATTCTCGCCGGGTCGACTCGGCGCAGCGTTGGCGCTGCTGCTGATCTTGTTGGCAATTTTTTCGGTGACGGTCGTCGAATCCGGACAGTCGGCTGTGATGATTCGTGCGGGTTCTGATCAGTCGCGAGTGATATCGACGCCCGGTCTTTATCTGCGCATTCCCTTGATCGATCGGGTCTGGTTAATCGACACCCGACTGCAGACTACAGAACAGATTGAATCGCAGGCGGTGACGACGTCGGACCAGCAGTCGTTGCGTCTCGGCGGTTGGATGGCCTGGCGCGTGACTGATCCGGTGCGATTCCAAACAGTTACCGCCGCAGACAAGGGCGCGCTGGACGACAAACTGCGTAAGACGCTGGGCGAAGCATTGACGGTGTGGGCTAAGGCACAACCGGCATCCGGTCTTTTAAAAAGCTCGTCGGGTGAGATATCGAAGGCGGGCTTAGCCGACCTGAACCAGCGCTTGAGCGCCCTGGGGATCGAGGCCGGGCAGGCAGGGATACGTCAGGTGGGGCTGTCTGATTCCGAAAATGAGGCCGTTTACGCGCGCATGAGCGCCAGCAAGAATCGCTATACACGACAGCTGATTGATGGCCTGACGGCGGATGAGCGCCAGCTGGTCGCCCTGCAGAACCGACAACAGGCGCAGGTGCTGGAAGAGGCGTATCGCGCATCGCAACAGGCCCGTCAGAGCGCTGAACAACAGCTATTGGCGGCGTATAGCCGTCAGTATGGACAGCCGAATAGCTTTGCCGAAACCCTGCGTCATCCGTCCCTGCCCGCGGGAAAATCGGACAACTAACCCGGGAGATTGCGTATGAACGACACGATCTGGCTCGCGATTGCCCTGATGCTCGTATTTGAGGGTATGCTCCCATTCATTTCGCCGCGCATGTGGCGGGAAACTTTCGAACGCATGATCCAGTTGCGTGATGGACAGATCCGTTTTCTCGGGCTGACCGCCATGCTGGCCGGTGTGCTTATTCTTACCGTATTACGTCAAACATCATGATGAAGTGGTTGCTGCCCGAATCCGTTGCTGACGCGTTGCCTGATGAAGCCGCGCGCCTGGAAGCCTTGCGTCGTCGTCTGCTGGATCTTTATGCGACACACGGTTATGAGTTGGTGCAACCGCCCCTGATCGAATATCTGGACTCTCTGCTGACGGGTGCCGGTCGCGACCTGGATCTACGCACCTTCAAACTCGTCGATCAGGACACGGGCCGGTCGCTCGGCATTCGCGCCGACATGACTGCTCAGGTTGCCCGCATTGATGCCCATCTATTGAATCGTCCGGGCGTGGTGCGTCTGTGTTACTGCGACAGCGTACTCCACGCGCAGCCCGCCGATATGCAGGCCAGCCGTCAACCGCTACAGCTGGGTGCCGAGCTCTATGGCTATGCCGATCTGGCGGCCGATCTGGAAATCGTTCGTTTGGCTGCGGCCACATTGCAGGCCGCCGGTGCGCCAGCGGCCCGCATCGATCTCGGTCACATGGGCATCTTCCGCACCTTGATGACACTGGCTGGCGTGTCCGCCGATGGCGAGGAGCACTTCTTCAAACTCCTGCAACGCAAAGACGTCCCGGGGCTGGAGCAGGAAACCATTCATTGGCGTCCGGAATTGCGCCAGGCGATTCTGGCGTTACCGCGTCTCTATGGTGACCGCAGCGTGCTCGACGCGGCGCGTCAGGTGCTGCCGCAGGTGCCGGCCATTCACAAAGCGCTCGATGATCTGGCGGCATTGCTGACACAAGCCGCCGATCTGCCGCTGTACCTAGACCTCTCCGATTTGCGTGGTTACCACTATCACAGCGGCATCGTCTTCGCCGCCTACTGCCCCGGCTATACATCGGCCATGGCGCTGGGTGGTCGGTACGATGGCGTGGGTGCTGCCTTTGGTCGGGCGCGTCCGGCGACGGGGTTCTCACTGGACCTGCGCGAACTCTGTCGCCTGGCAAGCGTGACGGCGGTGGCGGGAGCCATCTTTGCGCCGGCATCGCCTGATGGTGCGTTAGCCGCCGATGTGGCTGCCCGGGGCGACGCCATCGCAACGCTGCGCGCGGCGGGGGAGCGTGTCATCGACGCCCTGCCGGGTGAAAAACTCGATACGAAGGGCGGGATTGTCTATAGTGGTACGGCGTGTGATCGCCAACTGATTCAGAAAGCAGGGCAGTGGGTCGTCGTGCCTTGTTAATGGTTTTTTTGATTCATCTCTAAAGTAGAAGTCGTATGGCAAAAAATATCGTAGTCGTGGGTACCCAGTGGGGTGATGAAGGCAAAGGCAAGATCGTCGATTGGCTGACGGATAGTGCCGGTGGTGTCGTGCGTTTCCAGGGTGGCCATAATGCCGGTCACACGCTGGTCATCGGCCAGAAGGAATACAAACTCAACCTCGTGCCGTCCGGCATCGTGCGTGACGGCGTGCATTGCTACATCGGCAATGGCGTTGTGCTCGACATTCACCACCTGCTGAGCGAAATCGCCACGCTGGAAGCCGATGGCCTTAAAGTGCGCGGTCGTTTGACCATCAGCCCGGGTTGCCCGGTCATTCTGCCGTATCACGCGGCACTGGATCGTGCCCGCGAAGCCAAGCGTTGCAGCGATACCAAGATCGGAACCACCGGCAAAGGCATCGGCCCGACCTACGAAGATAAAGTCGCCCGTCGTGCCCTACGCGTTTACGACCTGTTCCATCCGGAGACCCTGTCGGCCAAACTGACCGAGCTTCTGGATTATCACAACTTTGTGTTGACCCAGTATCTGGGTGCCGAACCGCTGGATCACGCAACGATTCTGGCGCAGGCGCTGGCGGACGCCGAGCAGATCAAGCCGCTGGTCGGCGATGTCTCTGCGGCGCTGTATGCCGCCAACAAAGCGGGTCAGAATCTGCTGTTCGAAGGCGCGCAGGGCACCTTGCTCGATATCGATCACGGGACCTATCCGTTTGTCACCTCGTCGAACTGCGTATCGGGTCAGGCCGCTGCCGGTAGTGGCGTGGGCCCGGGGATGCTGCAGTACATCCTTGGCATCACCAAGGCGTATACCACGCGCGTGGGTGGTGGTCCGTTCCCGAGCGAACTCGATATCGAAACCGAAGGCACGCCGGGCTACCAGATGTCGACCGTCGGCCGTGAATTCGGTACCGTCACCGGCCGCAAACGTCGTTGTGGCTGGTTCGATGCGGCCGCGCTGCGTCGCTCGGCCATGATCAACGGCTTAACCGGTCTCTGCATTACGAAACTGGATGTGCTGGATGGTATTAAAGAGCTGAAGATCTGTACGGGTTACAAGCTGGACGGCAAAACGCTCGATCTGCTGCCGCTGGGCGCCGATGATGTCGCGCGCTGCGAGCCGATGTACGAAAGCATGCCAGGCTGGTCGGAAACGACCTTCGGCGCCAAGCGTTGGGAAGATCTGCCGCCGGCGGCCCAGAAATATCTGCTCCGACTAGAGCAACTTACCGGTGTACCGGTGGCGATTGTGTCCACCGGACCCGAACGGGATGAAACGATTGTTCGTGTCCATCCGTTTGCCTGATCCAGAAACATTGAGCCCGCATCTGCGGGCTCAATTACTTGGTCGATCCGTCTTGTTTTTTGTCGGATGGGCGTCATTTAACCGAAATATAACAACCAAAACAAAAAACCCGCACGTGGCGGGTTTAATGTCATTCGTTGGTGCCCAGGAGAGGACTCGAACCTCCACGGAGTTACCCGCTAGTACCTGAAACTAGTGCGTCTACCAATTCCGCCACCTGGGCAGGTGCGAAGAACAGCATTATAGAAGAAAGAACGAAAATGTCAAAGAATGCCAAGCGGGTCGCCAAAGTTCGACTGCAAGACCCGTATTACGAGCGGGAGCGCGGGAAATATGAGAATCCGCTGCCATCTCGCGAGTACGTGATTGAACAATTGCAAAGCGCCGGTCGGCCGATGGGCGAGAACGAACTCGCCGAAAAGCTGGCGATCGACAGCGACGAACTCGATGCCTTCGAGCGCCGTATTCGCGCGATGGAACGCGAAGGTCAACTCATGCGCAACCGTAAGGGTGCCCTGATACTGCCCACCAAGGCTGATCTAGTGGCCTGCCGAATCGAAGGCCATCCGGACGGCTTTGGCTTTGCAAGACCCGATACATCGATCGGACGTGACAAGAGCGCTGACATCTTTCTGGATAACCGCCAGATGGAAAAAGCACTGCATGGCGACCGCGTTCTCGTGCGAGTCACCGGCAAGGATCGTCGCGGTCGTCCTGAGGGCAGCATTGTTGAAGTAACTGAACGCGCCAATAGCGAAGTTGTCGGCCGTGTATTCGACGAATATGGTGTGCGCTATGTGGTCCCGGAAGATCGGCGACTGCATACCCGCATCGTTATCGCACCAGAGCCCGCAACGGCCGGCAAGCGACCACGCAAGACCAAGGCCGAAGAGGGCGCTGTGCAGGCCGGCCAGGTCGTCATCGCCGAGATTCTGGAACAACCGGGTAAACGCACCTTGCCCGTCGGCCGCATTAAGGAACTACTCGGCAACTACGCCGATCCCGGCATGGAAATCGAAATTGCCCTGCGCAAGCACGATCTGCCGTTTGAATTCCCGAAGTCGGTCATCGACGAGGCCGCCAAGCTGCCGGAAGTCGTTACGGTCGATAAAGATCTCGGTAAGCGCGAAGATCTACGCGATATTCCGCTCGTCACCATTGACGGTGAGACCGCCAAAGATTTCGATGATGCGGTCTTCGCTGAGGCACTCCCTAAGGGCAAAGGGTGGCGGATGATTGTGGCGATTGCCGATGTCTCGCATTACGTGCGCCCCGGTTCGCCGCTGGATATCGAGGCAGAAGCACGTGGCAACTCCGTGTATTTTCCGCGACGCGTGATCCCGATGTTGCCGGAAAAAATTTCTAATGGGTTGTGCTCGCTCAATCCGGATGTTGATCGACTGGCGATGGTGTGTGATGCGCAGATCAATGCCGATGGCGAAGTTACGCAGTACCGTTTCTATCCCGCAGTATTTCGATCGCGCGCCCGTCTCACCTATAACCAGGTCTGGGGGTGGTTGTCGGGTGAACTGGCACCAGCCACAGCGGCGCACCAGGGGGTACAGCCGCAACTGCAGACGCTCTACGCATTGTTCAAGGCGCTACACGCAGCGCGTGAGAAACGCGGTGCCATCGATTTTGACACCGTCGAAACGCAGATGCAGTTCAACGATCAGGGAAAGATCGAAGCGATCGTGCCGGTGATCCGGAATGATGCGCATCGCCTCATCGAAGAGTGCATGCTCGCTGCCAACGTCTGTGCTGCGGACTTCCTTGAGAAGCGCAAACAGCCGGGGCTGTTCCGGATTCACGGCACGCCAAGCCCGGAGAAGCTGCAGGGCTTGCGGGACTTCATGAAAGAGTTTGGTCTGGGGCTCGAAGGCGGCGATTCGCCCACCGGTAAAGACTACGGCAAACTGCTCGATCAGATTCGTGAACGACCGGACTTCTCGCTGCTGCAGACCATTCTGTTGCGTTCGATGCAACAGGCCATCTACAGCCCGGATAACATCGGCCACTTTGGTTTGTCCTACGAGTACTACACACACTTCACCTCGCCCATCCGCCGCTATCCCGATCTGCTCGTGCATCGCGCCATCAAGAATGCGTTGAAGTTCGAGAAGGTTAAATTGCCTGCGGACGAAGGTGCCTGGGAAGAAATCGGCCTGCATTGTTCGGCCACGGAGCGCCGTGCCGACGAAGCCACGCGCGATGTGGAATCCTGGCTCAAGTGTTATTACATGCAGGATCGTATCGGCGAAGTATTCGATGGCACCATTTCTGGTGTCACCGCCTTTGGTGCCTTTGTCACGCTGGATCAGGTCTATGTCGAGGGGTTAGTGCACATTTCCGAACTGGGTTCGGATTATTTCCATTACGATCCGATCCGCCACTGCCTGTTGGGTGAACGTACCAAGCAGCAATACCGCGTCGGTGACCGCCTGCGCGTGAAGTTGGTGCGCGCCGATCTGGAAAGCAACCGTATTGATTTCGTACCAGCCACAGCTACCGACGAAGCGGTCCAAGCCGGTACGGGCAGTGTTGCCGCAAGTGGCACCGGTGAACGCGAAGCCCTGGCGTTGGCCCGTAGTCGCAAGACCGGACGCCCAGTAGCCGTCGAACGGCATCTGCTGGAGGTCGAACTGACTAAGGCGCAGGATGCCCCGCGCAAGAAGTCGCCAACGGCCGCCGCCCTGGGGTCGCCCAGCGGTCAATCTCGTGCGTTGGGCCGTCAGAAGAGCGGTGCGCGGCATCATCCTGCTGCTGGTAAGCCAAAGTCACCAGCCAAGTCTAAGGCGGGTGGTGCAAAGCCTTCAAGGACTAGCAAACCTGGTGCTAAAGCGGCCAAAGGGCCTAAGGCCACAGGTGCAGCAAAGGCGGTAAAATCCGGCGGCCCGGCCCAGGCGAAGGCCAAGCCGAAATCCAACCCACGTAGCCGCCGAGCCAAAGTATGAGCAGTAATACCCGACTGATTCACGGATTCCATCCCATCATGGCGCGTCTGCGCCATGACCCGGAGAGCGTGAAAGAAATTTACCTGGACAATAATCGCCAGGACCGCCGCGTCAAAGATCTGCTGCGCCTTGCCGAACAGGCCGCTGCACGCATCGTGCAGGTTGAGCATGCCCGCATCGAAGGCATGGCGCCTAATGCACGACATCAGGGCGTCGTGGCGCGCGTCGATAGCCGGCAAAAAGCGATTCACCTCGATGATGTACTCGATACCCTCGAAGAACCCGCATTTCTGCTCGTGTTGGATGGCATTACCGATCCGCGTAATCTGGGCGCCTGCCTGCGCGTCGCTGATGCGGCGGGTGTACATGCCGTGATTGCGCCGAAGGATCGTGCCGTTGGCTTGACGGATGTCGCGATGAAAGCCGCGTCTGGTGCTGCCGAGACCGTACCCTACATCATGGTAACGAATCTGGCGCGGACGCTGCGCGAGCTCAAAGAGCGTGACATCTGGGTCATCGGCACTGCCGGCGAAGCCAGTGAAGATCTTTACACGGCGCAATGGCCGGTTGCCACCGCCTGGGTCATGGGTGCCGAAGGCGATGGCATGCGCCGTCTGACGCGTGAAACCTGCGATGCCCTGGTCCATATTCCCATGGGCGGTTCAGTCGATAGCTTGAATGTTTCCGTCGCAGCAGGGGTCTGCCTGTTCGAAGCGGTACGTCGGCGTCGTGCTTAAAGGAATCTAACGCGCGGCGTTGCTGCGGGCATGGTCCATATCCGCCGGATTTCTCTCATCGCTATAAGGCCGCGTTGCCTGATTGCTTGAGCCGTTACGGCAGAGCACCTCCACATTCGCCAGCGGCCGGTCTTTGTGCAGGATTTCAACGGCGCAACGGCCATAGACCGATTCAATCGTTGCGAGGATGCCCTTGGCGTAATCGCTTTGCAGTCGGCTATCCAGAATCAGATTGGCGAGCATCACCCCATTGGGTTTCAGGACACCGCGTGTATCGCGCCAGAACTCCCGTGTCACCAGATGGCTGGGGATGTTGTGGTGCGAGCTATAAACATCGACGACGACAGCATCGTAGCGGGCAGTTGGGTCATGCGCTGCCTTCGCCACAAAATGTCGCGCATCGTCCACGATAAAGGTGCCTCGGATCGGTTCACGCAGAAATTGCTGTTCGGCAATGCGGCGGATAGCGGGGTCGATATCGACGTACGTGTAGTGGTTCGAAAATTCCCGGTGCGACAGGGTAAAACCGCCGGCACCGAGTACCAGAATGTCCCGCCCCTGAAATTTCAGGTCCTGGTTGAGGGTGTGGCGTAGGTAGTCGATGTAGCGTGCGTAATGCGGCGGTTCGCCATCGCCAAGTAGTGACGCTGTTGAACTGTTGACCCGAAATACCCGTGCAGGTTGGCCATCGGTAGTCTTGGTGTCGAGAATCTGATAGTCGGCATAGGCGGTTTCGGTGATCTCCGTACCCGGCATCAGGAGTCGATCACGCAAGACCGGTAGGTTAGGAACGGCGATCAGCAGCATGCTCAGCAAGGTCATCGCAACCTGTCGACCTCGTTGGTCGGGCATGGTTAAGCGAAGTATCAGAACCCCAGCTAACAACAAGAGAGCGCACAGGAAAACGGCGGCAGAAACACCGAGCCAAATCATCACGAGCAATGAGAGTCCGAGTGAGCCTAGAAACGAACCCAGTGTCGACCAGTAGAGGGCCATCCCGCTCGCTTCACCGGTGCGTTGTGTCTGCATCAGGTTGGTCAATGCCGGAACGGTTTGTCCCAATAACCAGGCCAGTGGGCACAGGATGCCGCCGACCAGAATCGTGTAGGCCAGCCATACCGGTTCGACATGCGCAGACAGTGCGGCGACAAACGGCGTTGAAAAGCCGATACCCAGTAACAGTGCTGAAATCAGAAAGTTACGGGCAACCGTGGGTAAGTAGCGATCGCTGATCCGGGCACCGGCCGCGTAGCCGAGTGCCAGGGCGAGCAGAAAGAAGCCGATGGTCGGCGCGGTGACGACGATGGAACTGCCGACATGGGGCACCAAGCGCCGCAGCGCGATGATCTCGGCACCGAGGGAACAGAAGCCCTCAATAAAAACAATAACCGGGATCAGTAATGCAGGCATGCCCCGATGTTACAGGAGCATCCCCGCGCCGACGGTATTGTTGGTCGCTTCGTCGATCAGAATGAATGCACCGGTACCACGGTTCTGGCGATAGGCGTCACAGCAGATGGGTTGTGCCAGGCGCAGGTTGATGCGCGCAATGTCATTCATCTGCAGCTGTGCCGGGGCAGCATCTTCAGCCAGGGTGTTGATATCCAGACGGAACGGAATATCGGCGATCTTGGCTTTGACGGTGCGGGTCGTCTGGCGCAGCGCGTAGGTACGGGCGCGATCCAGCGGATTTTCCGATAGCCAGCAGACCATGGCTTGGGCTTCTTTCACCACCTGCGGCGCGGTATCCGGATGCGCCAGCATGTCGCCGCGCGAGATATCGATTTCGTCGGCCAGACGGATGGTGACCGATTGCTCCGCGACACCTTCATTAAGATCCACGCCACCGATTTCCACATGCGTCACCGTGCTGCGTTGGCCGGAGGGCAGGGCAACGACACTGTCGCCCGGGCGAACAACGCCAGAACTGATGCGCCCCATGAAGCCACGGTAATCATGCAGGTCCGGATTGGCCGAATCCTGCGGGCGGCACACCAGCTGTACCGGCATGCGGAACACTTCGTGGTGCGTCGGTGTTTCGCTGTGGCTGGTGCCGGCGTTTTCCAGAATCTCGAGCAAGGTTGGGCCTTCGTACCAAGGCATGGCATCGCCACGGTCGACGATCATGTCGCCTTCCAGGGCCGACATGGGGACGTAGCGCACCGACTCCAGGCCGATGGTCGCGGCCACTTCGGCGAATTCTTCTTGCAGCTTGGCGAACACCTGAGGATCGTAATTCACCAGATCCATCTTGTTGATGGCAACAACGATCTGCGGAATGCCCATGAGCTGGCAAACCTTGGCATGACGACGCGTCTGGGTCAGGATGCCGCGACGCGCATCGACCAGAATGATCGCCAGGTCGGCCGTCGAGGCGGCCGTCACCATGTTGCGCGTGTATTGCTCATGGCCCGGTGCGTCAGCGATGATGTATTTGCGGGTGCCGGTTGAGAAATAGCGGTAGGCGACGTCGATGGTAATGCCCTGTTCACGCTCGGCCTGTAGGCCATCGGTGAGCAATGACAGATCAACACTAGAGAGACCACGGCGTTGCGAGGTGCGCTCCAGGTTGGTGAGTGTGTCGACCAGAATGGTTTTGGTATCAAACAGCAGGCGACCGATCAGGGTGCTCTTGCCGTCATCGACGCTGCCGCAAGTCAGAAAGCGGAGCAGGCCGTGATCTTCAGTATGTTGGGCGGTCATCAGAAGTAGCCCTCTTTCTTACGTTGTTCCATGGCGGCTTCGCTGGCCTGGTCATCCAGACGCGTTGCGCCACGTTCGCTAATGGTGGTGCCGGCGGTCTCGGCGATGATCATTTCGAGGTTGTCGGCGTCGCTCTCGACCGGGGCCGTGCAGCTAATGTCTCCGACGGTACGGAAGCGTACTTGCAGATCGATGATTTCTTCGCCAGGTTTGGCCGGCGTGAGATCGGTGACAGGCACGATCCCGCCGCCACGACGCACGATCGGACGCGTGTGCGCGAAGTAGATCGATGGCAGTTCGAGCTTTTCACGTTCGATGTATTGCCACACATCCAGTTCCGTCCAGTTCGAAATCGGAAAGGCGCGCATATGCTCACCCTTGTGGACACGCGCGTTGTACAGATCCCAAAGCTCCGGGCGCTGATTCTTCGGATCCCACTGGCCGAAATCATCGCGGAAGCTGAAGATACGTTCTTTAGCGCGGGCTTTCTCTTCGTCACGTCGGGCACCGCCGATCAGGCAGTCGAATTCGAATTCGGCAATGGTTTCCAGCAGCGTCACCGACTGGTGGCGGTTACGCGATTCATCCGGCGACTTCAGCACAATCGTGCCGCGCTTCATCGAATCTTCCAGCGAGCGCACGACCAGGCGTTCGCCCAGCTCAGCAGCACGCCGATCACGGAAGTCGATCACTTCCGGATAGTTGTGTCCGGTATCGATATGCACGAGCGGAAACGGAAACTTCGCCGGACGGAATGCCTTTTCGGCGATACGCAGCATACAGATCGAGTCTTTGCCGCCCGAGAAGAGCAGCGCCGGGCGTTCGCACTGGCCGGCAACCTCGCGCATGATCTGGATCGCTTCGGCTTCCAGCCAGTCGAGGTGAGAGAGTGTGGGTACAGTTTGAGTCATAGCCTAAATTTTACAGGGGCAGATATTTATTTGGCCTTGTGTAGACCGCATTCCTTGGTTTCGGGGTTCTCCCACCACCAGCGGCCGGCGCGGACGTCTTCACCCGGCGTAATGGCACGCGTAC
>CALKUR010000002.1 GCA_937996725.1 uncultured Dechloromonas sp.
CGGGGTGGAACACGCCCATCAGGATGTTGGGCGCGCCGGCCGGGTTGGTCAGCGGGCCCAGGATGTTGAAGATGGTGCGCACGCCCAGCTCCTTGCGCACCGGGGCCACGTTTTTCATGGCCGGGTGGTGGTTGGGCGCGAACATGAACCCAATGCCGGTCTGCGCCAGCGATGCGGCAATGCGCTCGGGCGCGAGCTGGATGTTGGCCCCCAGCGCCTCGAGCACGTCGGCGCTGCCGGACTTGCTGCTCACGCTGCGGCCGCCGTGCTTGGCGGTCTTGGCGCCGGCGGCGGCGGCCACAAACATCGAACAGGTGGAGATGTTGAAGGTGTGCGAGCCATCACCGCCCGTGCCCACGATGTCCACCAGGTGCTGTGTGTCGGCCACCGGGACCTTGGTCGAGAACTCGCGCATGACCTGCGCCGCGGCGGTGATCTCGCCAATCGTTTCTTTCTTAACGCGCAGGCCGATAAGGATGCCGGCAATCAGCGTGGATGAGACTTCGCCGCGCATGATCTGGCGCATGAGCGACACCATCTCCTCATGAAATATCTCGCGGTGTTCAATGACCCGCTGCAGCGCCTCTTTGGGGCTGAAGGTTTCGGTGCTCATCAGGCGAATTCCTTGAGGAAGTTGTCGAGCATCTGATGACCCTGCTCAGTCAGGATCGATTCGGGGTGGAACTGGACACCTTCGACGGGCAAAGTCTTGTGGCGTACCCCCATGATTTCGCCGTCTTCGGTTTCAGCCGTGATTTCCAGACAATCAGGCAGCGTCGCGCGCTCAATGGCCAGCGAGTGGTAACGCGTGCAGGTAATGGGGTTCGGCAGACCTTTAAAAATACCGACGTTCTTGTGGAAGACCGGCGAGGTCTTGCCATGCATGAGCTGCTTTGCGTGAATGATCTTGCCGCCGAAGGCCTCGCCAATGGCCTGATGACCGAGGCAAACACCCAGCAATGGGATCTTGCCGGCATATTCTTTAATGGCGGCCAGCGATACACCCGCCTGGGCCGGTGCACAGGGCCCTGGGGAAATAACCAGATACTGGGGCTGCAGGCGACCGATCTCTTCGACGGTAATGGCATCGTTACGAATGACTTTGACCTCCTGACCCAGCTCTCCAAAGTACTGAACGAGGTTGTAGGTAAAGCTATCGTAGTTGTCGATCATCAAAAGCATAAAGTCACCGAGCATGCTGCCGGGCAGGCAGCAAAATTCTTAAGCCGCCATTCTACTATTGGGGGCCTTTACTACAGGCCTTGTACATGAGATACCCCGCTACTGACTCCGGCGGTGGGTTGGCCTCCCAGTCCAGTAAGTCTAGACCAAGGAACGAAGCGGTTGCATAGCGGTTGCTTTCGCAATCCAGATAAATAAAGCCATCATAACCACGATTATCGCTCTCGACGTAATAGACCAACTGATAGGTTTTGCCGCCTGGCACCGACGGGCTATGTTCAACTTCCGGCAACCAATAAATATGCGTTGCCCGTGCAGGGTTATACGGGTTTTCCATATAGCCAATAAAGGCGACCTTAACCCCGGACTCAGTGGTGAAGCCACATAAGGCCTTTACCCATTCTTCTCCGAAAGATTTAGGCCGAGGTACATGCCAATCTTTAGAGAGATGACGTGAACCATCAGAAGCAATAAGATGCGTCTGCAGGGTGCTATCGGCACAATTAACTTGAATATAAAGCGGCTTTATGGCACTACCGTCCAACACATGTCGGCTATAAACCACGCTTTCCACAAATCCGTTAGCATTTTGTCGTGTTTGATAGGGGTCATAAAAAACAACGAAGGTCTTACCTTTAGCAATAGCAAACCAGTGCCCTTGTCGTATGACATTGTCATCTCCAGCAAAAACGGTGCCGGCCCAAGCCATCAGGAACAGGAACAAGATTTTTTTCATGGATAGATCGCGTAATTGAGACCGGCGCTTATCTTAATCCAGAAAATCTTCGGACTCTTACCTTGACTTCCTGAATTCTGCCCCTATACTTGGAATTGTTGCGGTGCACAAAAACCGTTTTTGACCTGCACCACCCCGCTTTCTGCTTTAAACAACCCCTGAATTTACCCAAACCGGAGAATCTTATGAACGCCAATCTGAACCTCGACCAAGCCGCTGCTGCCAGCAAAGCCAACATCGAACTGCTGCTGTCGGTTGCTCAAACCGCCCTGTCGACCGCCGAAAGCCTGGCTGCCCTGAACCTGCATACCGTTCGCGAAGCCTTCACGGACAACGCCAAGAACGCCAAGACCCTGCTCGGTGCCAAGACCCCGCAAGAAGCCGCTGCCCTGCAAGCCCAACTGGCTCAACCGGCTGTTGAAAAGGCCGTGTCGTACTCGCGTAGCGTTTACGAAATCTCGACCGGTGCTGCTGAAGAGCTGAACAAGCTGTTCCAGTCGAAGTTTGCTGAACTGAACAAGACGGCTCAAGAGTTTGCCAAGAAGAGCGCCCAGTCGGCTCCGTTTGGTGCTGACGTCGCCATGGCTGCTGTGAACCAAGCTGTTGCTGCCGCTAACTCGGCTTTCGACAACCTGAACAAGGCTGCTAAGCAAGCTGCTGAATTCACCGAAGCCGGTGTTTCGGCTGCCACCTCGGCTGCTGTTAAGGCCGCTGGTACTGCCAAGACCACCTCGCGCGCCAAGAAGTAATGACGCGTTGATCCGGTAACGCGGTTGCGTTACTGACGATCAAAAGCATCAAACAGCCCCGCCGGAGCAATCCGAGCGGGGCTGTGTTTTTATGGCGATAATGTCGACATGAGCTCATTTGAATTCGACATCGCCATCAACCGGCAATTGCCCCCGAATGACGACTCCATCAAGTGGGGGCGTTACGCCGGTCGAGACATTCTCCCGATGTGGGTCGCCGATATGGATTTTGCCGCGCCGCCTGAAGTGCTCATGGCCCTACATGAGCGCGTGCAGCACAGTGTGTTTGGTTATCCCCGTGTCACGACCGATGTGCAAGATGCGGTATTGCTGCACCTGGAGCGCGATCTGGGTTGGCAGATCGATCCCGATTGGCTGGTCTGGTTGCCTGGCTTGGTGACCGGGCTTAACCTCTGCTGCCGTGCGGTGGGGGAGTCGGGTGATGGCGTCGTCACAGCAACGCCGATCTATCCGCCTTTCGTGTCGGCACCGAGGTTAAGCGATCGACAATTGCAAACTGTGCCGTTGGCTAAAGCGGGTGGCGCGTGGGTATGGGATCTCGATGCGCTGGCATCGACGACCGATGCACGTACGCGCATGCTGATGCTGTGCAATCCGCATAACCCCGTAGGGCGTGTCTGGCGTAAAGATGAGCTGTTGGCGTTGGCCGATATGGCCGAGCAGCGGGATTGGATCATCTGCTCCGATGATATTCATTGCGAACTGTTGCTGGAACCTGGTGCACGTTATACCCCGATTGCAAGCTTGTCACCGGAGATCGCCCAGCGCACGATCACGTTGCTTGCGCCCTCGAAAACCTACAACATCCCCGGACTCGGTGCCGCTTTTGCCGTGATTCCGGACGCCGGCTTGCGTCGACGTTTCGAGCGCGTGATGGCCGGGATCGTGCCCCACATCAATGTGCTGGGTTATACCGCCATGGCGTCTGCGTATCGGTATGGCGTCCCCTGGCGAGATGCGATGTTGGATTATCTGCGTACTAATCGTGATCTGCTGGCCACTACGCTGAATCAACTCCCAGGTCTGACGATGCAGTCACCCGAAGCAACCTATCTTGCCTGGATTGACGCCAGTGATTTAAAACTGCCTCACGGTCAATCGGCGGCACAGTTTTTTGAAGCCGCAGGGGTGGGCCTATCGCCCGGCGAGGACTTTATGCCAGGGGCGACGGATCATGTCCGATTGAACTTCGGTTGTACGCGCGCAACTCTAGAGGAAGCCATGACAAGAATCGCGCATGCCATCCGCCAGCGTTGATGCCTAGATCTTTTTGCGCAGAGCGTCCGTCAAGCGAATGAGTGCCGGGCTGTATTTTCCGTGAGGGATCCGCGCACGAATGATCGTCAGACCATCGAATGCGACAGCGCTCTGTAGCGCTTCGTGCAGTTCCTGTTCGGTCTCGCAGAGAAAACCCTGGCCCGTTCCAAAGGCGAGGGGCAGTTTTTCTGCCAGTAACGGTGGCACATCATTAAAAGGGCCATCCATCATGGGGCGTTGTGTTCCGTAACCGCCGTTGTCGGCAATCACGACGATGGGTTTGACACCGTGATGAACGGCGCTCAGTAGCTCCAAGCCGGTCATGAGAAATGCGCCATCGCCGACGAGCACAACGGGTCGACGCGTAGGGTCTGCCAGGCCGGCACCCAGTGCCGCCGGAACGGCGTAGCCCATCGTAGCGTAATAGGCGCTGGAAAGCGCCCAGGCGGGTGCCGGTAGTTCGACCGAGGCGAATAGACTGTCGCCGGGTTCAATGAGTAGACCGAAGCGGTCGTCAATCACCGACGAAACACAGTCCATGATTCGTTCGACAGAGAGCAGGGTATTGTTATCAGCGGGGGCGAAACTGGGGCTCAGGTGGGGTTCTTGACCCTGCAAGTGATAGCCACGCTCGGTGGCGGCTTTGATTAGTGCCGGTAAGAAAGCCCAGAGCGGGACTTCCGGATAGCTGTGATAACCGATATGGACCTGCGTGTCGGTACATTCAATCAGATGACCACGCTCAATATGCTGGGTGAAACCGCCCATCACCAAATCGGCAAAAGGCACGCCAAAGGTGATGAGTGGCTCCGCCTGCTCGACACGCGCCACCACATGAACAGGGCTGACCGCACCCATATATACCCCGAGCGATAAGGGGTGGCGTTCCGAGATCGCGCCTTTGGAGAGGGAGGTGGTCGCCATGGGAACGCCAAATTTTTCGACGAAAGTGAGCAACGCTTCACCCAGATGGCGGCGTACGCTCATCACACCGGCAATGGCGACTGGGGTGTTTGCAGCCGCCAGCAGGTCTAATGTTTCCTTGACGGCCAGTTCCAGTCGCTTTGGCTGTACGGGTGGCAGATCGATCTGTAAGGGTTCCGGACGATCGACGATGGGGATGTCGACCATATCTCTCGGGATCTCGATGTAGCCCGGACGCTGATTGGCGAACATCTCGCTAAGCACACGATCTATTTCTTCCGTTGCGGTCAGCGGGTTGGTGATCACCGCCTGTGCAATGGTGATGTCACGGAAAATGTCGAGTTGTGTATCGAAGTTTTTGACCTTGTGGTGCAGCATGGGGTCACCCTGGCGTTCTTTCATGCCTGGCGCACCGCTGATAATGAGTAGGGGCACTTGTTCGGCCCAAGCGCCTGCCGTTGCATTCACGACCTTGAGACCACCGACAGAGTAGGTCACGGCGCAAACGCCAAAGCCGCGAAGACGTGCGTAGGCATCGGCAGCAAAAGCCGCACCTTGTTCATCGGCAGCGACACAGATCGGAAAGCCCAGGTCAACGATGTGGCCAAAGAGGCGGAGTGCGAAATCCCCCACAATGCCGAAACCCTGATCGATGCCCTGTTCTTTGAACCGTCGGACAAGAAACTCGGGGATGGTCGTCGCGTTCTTCGGGTCGATCTGCATGTTGGTCTCGTAACGGGGTTATCGGTTATCGATCAGCACTTCGCGTAGGAACAGATGCCGCGCCACTTCACCTTGCAGCATGGCTTTGATTTCATCATCAGTTTGACGGCCGCGCAGTTCCAATCGCTCACCGAGGATCCGGCAATCCGAGCAGACGGGTTTGTTGAGCGGTTGCTGGATAATCAGTAGCGGGTAACGTTCGCGCAGAATATGTAAGGGGATACCGGCATCGTCGCGATAGCCGCGGATATGGGCGCCAGGCAACAGGAATCGATACTGCTCGTAAGCCGCGTTGAAACTATAGGGCACCCATATGGTTTGGCCAGTCACCTGTTTCTGAGTCGCTTCTGTGTAGCGGCCTCTGGGTCCGTCAAACACACCGAGAAAGCCGGTCAGTGTGAGGTAGGCCGCAAAGACCGCCGGCAGCGTGAGCCAGGGCAACAGGCGCGGGATCAGCAAAGACAGCAGCAGCGTGGCGAGCACAATCACCAGTAGCACCGCCACAGTACCGCTGTAAATTGGCTGGCCGACATCGTGTTGCAGTAGCCAGCCCAAGTAACCAATGGCTGCAATGACGAGGGTGCAGATCAGTGTGGTGATGAATAGAACCCAGCGGCTCAGTCTGAACCAGGATAACGCGATCAGTACGGCCAGTGCTGGCATCGCTTCCAACAGGTAACGGCTGGAACGCTGGCTGGGGAAGCAAAACACCACAAACAGAATCAGCACCCACCACCACAGGTATTTTTCATCGTCAGTGAAGTCATTGCGTCGAAGCAAGCGCCAGACGCCGAGCGCCATCGTGGCCAATACAACCACTGCCAACAGGCCGGCGTTGAGCGCGTATCCGGTGGCCAAAACCCAGATGCTGCCATCTCCCCAGAACATCTTGGCGAGATAGCTCGGGCCATGCGGGTCAAACTTGCCGGCGTTTTCGCCGATGACGAATTCATTCCAGATGGCTTGCGGGTCCGGGTCAAGCGCAAACCACAAGGCAAAGATGCCGAGTGAGAGCAGGGCAATCAGAATGAGTTTGTAGGCATCACGTTTTAGAAACTCGCCTGGACGGAAGTGCCGGGAACGCCAGTACCAAAAAGCCAATCCCAGACCCACCGGTAGCAGTAAGGCGAAGGATTTGTAGAGGAGCCCGATGCCGACGCTAATGCCGATTAGGAATGGCACGCCCCAGGCCGAATCAAAGGCTTTCTTGCCTTGGTATAAAAGCAGGAAGAAGGGCAGGAATAGCCAGAAAATTTCCCCGGCATTCGTTAGGAAGGGCCGGCCGAAGCGATAGGTGCTGAAGAAGGCTAGCCACAGAATAGCCGCCAATAAACCGGTGGTGACCTTGCGTTGACCGCACTTCCAACCGAGTAGACCGACCAGCACGGCGGTTGCTAGGGTGTACAGCACGTTCGGGTAACGCAGATGCCACAGTGTCCACTCATGTCCCCAGTGCGTACTCAACACCCCTTGCCAGAAGAGCATCGGTGGTTTGGTATTGCGCATATTTTCCAGCGTCGACTGCAGTGGCAGCAGGTGACCGCTCTCGGCCGTCAGGCGAGTGATGTGCGCGTAGGGAAACTCATCCCCGTTCTTCGGAATCTGCAGACTGTCCAGACCAAAGAAGTACGTGACGATGGCCAGGGCCAACACGCTGAGCAGACCGAGAATCGCCCATAGCGAATCCGAGACGGCATCGTGTGGCCGCGATGAGAACTGGCGGGTGGCCTTACGCGTCATTCGGATCAGGCTGACGACTTTGACGGTTCAGCTTGAGCCGACCGAAAGTCCACAGATCATTGGCGACAAAATTGAAGAGGCTGGCGATGACCACGGCGATCAGATTGGCCAGTAAGTAATGCAGGAACAACGCAAAAAAGTTGGTGAGGCCGATCTGGATCGCCGTGCCGACCCAGCAGGCCAGGGCATACTGACCGAATTGTACGAACAGCGTGGTCGTGCGCAACGATTTACGATCATGCCAGGTCCAACGGCGATTCCAGGTGAAGTTGCTGATGGTGGCGATTAGAATCGCAAAGGCCAAGGAGATATTGAGGCGTAGCGTTTCCTGGACAATATGGCGGAACAGAAACTCCTGGCCCAGATACAGCATGCTGAGGTTGACCACCACGCCCGAGGCACCGACGATGCCGAACTTGATAAAACGGGGGCGGAACAACGGCCCGATCAGCGGCAGTTGTTGCAGTGTCTGAATCAATGGGTGCATCGATAACGACGGGTGCGATTAGTGCGCGGCCAGCGTAAATTCGGCAGGACGTGCTGCAGCCGGGAGGCCGAGTAGCTCATGGGCCTTGTCCAGCACTTGCTCCGGCGTAATCTGCTTCAGGCACTGGTTGTCGCCATCGCAGGGTGACATACGATGGTTGTAGGCGGTTAGGCAGGGCGAGCAGGCCAGCGGCTGATGGAAGAAGTACGCATTCTTGGCCCACGAGCGATAGAGACGTGGCGTTTCGGGGCCGAACAGAATGATCGTCGGAATCGGCGTCATGGCGGCGAACTGTCCCGGGCCACCATCGTTGGTGATGAGCAATGCGGCGCGGTGGAATAAGGCGAGTAGGTGACGCACCGATCGGGTGTAACCGGTCAGGTCAATACACAGCGGGTTGCGGCAATGGTTCAGCACCGATTGACCAAAGGCTTTGTCACCCTTGAGGCCGATAACACCGACGGCATAACCCTGCTGCAGGAAGTGATCGGCCACACGGTAATAGTGTTCCAGCGGCCAGGCACGAATCGGCAAGATACCGCCGCTGGGGTAAATCAGCACCAGCGGCTTGCCAGCAATGGCCGGGAAGTCGGCTTCTAGTTTGCTGGCTTCGCTGGCGATTTCGCCATCGTTAAAGACCAACGTTGGCGGTGTAATGGCCTCATCCGGCGGCAGCGATTTGCCGGCCGGGTGGGTTGTCGCGTCAATAGCCTTCACCATGGTTAGCAGTTGGTGGCTGAGATGGCGATAGGGGTTGTACATCACCGGGTTGGTTAGATAGCCGCCGCGGTACAGACCTTCTTGCGTGTGCGGTTCAAAACCCACCAGCACCGGCGCGCCCGATAGGTAAGCGATTAGGCTGCTGACGCGGGCGAAGAGCTCGCAATCGATCACCACGTCAAAACGCAGTGTGCGCATAGTTTTGAGTGCGGCCCACATATCGCGGGCGAAGTCTTTGAGATCGGCATCGTTGAGCGTGATCACATTCTTCGGCGGCACGACATTCAGCAGATCCAGCACTTCCCGGTTCTTGGCGAACAGCATCACGTGCAGCTCGGCACCCGGATAGCGCGCTTTGATCGATTGGAACATGGGCTCGGCCAGCACCAGACTGCCCATTTCCGAGAGCAGAATCACCAGAATGCGCTGGGGCGTCTCAGGCCGTTTGCGGCGTAAACCCAGTTTACGGATGCACCAATCCCAAGCGGTGAATAGGGCACAAAGCGGTACCCCGGCATATTTATCAACGGCGCGTTGGAAACGGATATCCATCAGTCGGTGGTTTGGGCGGAAACACTTGAGCAGTAAAGCCTGAATGATACCTGTCCTTGGGATAAAATGCCGGCATGAATCCGCGTAATTCCCCGGTTTTTCCATGATGCCCACCCTGATAAATCGCTGGGCAGCAACCGCCATTTTTGCCGTCGCCGTTGGGATTGCCGTTTCCGGGGTGCGGGTACCGGCCAAGGCCGGTTTTGCCGTGCCCACCGCCAGTGATGCCGCTGCCCAGCAGCGCGTGGCTGCCGCCTTACCAGCGCGTTTTGAATGGCGCGATCTGCCGCAACCGACCCCTTCGGCGCATGCGGCCACGGTGGCCGAGTTGCTGCCGACGGATAACGCTTCGACTGAACCGGTACAGCTGCTGGCCGCCTGGTTTGGTGGGTCGCGTGAAGGCGCGGCAGATGTCTCGCTGTACCAATCAACATGGGTTGCCGGGCAGAATGCCTGGGCCCCCGCCCATGAAATGCTCAGCCGGCCGCAGGCCGAACGCCAACTCGGGCGAAACGTCCGAAAGTTGGGTAATCCCTTGTTGGTCGCTGAACCGGGCCGTCTGCAGCTCTATTTTGTCAGCGTCTCTTATGGTGGCTGGGCCGGTAGCACACTTAATCGTAGCCTATCGGTCGACGGTGGCAAGGCATGGTCACCCGCGCAGCGTATTGTGACCAGCCCGTTCTTCAACCTCAGCACACTGGTGCGTAACCCCGGAGTCTGGTACGCCGATGGCAGCCTGGGCTTGCCGGTTTACCACGAGTTCATCAGCAAGCATGGCGAATGGCTGCGCCTAGATGCCGATGGCCGCGTGCTGGAAAAGTCGCGCATGGCCATGCCGCGCCCCACACTCCAGCCGGCCGTTGTGCCTTTAAATGGTGAACACGCCGTGGCCGCCTTGCGCGATGCTGGCCCAGGCCCGAATCAGATCCAGTGGAGCGAAACACGGGACGCCGGTCGAAGCTGGGTGCAGCAATCGGCACGCCAGGTCCCGAACCCCAACGCCGCCGCCGCCATGATCGGGCTACGCGATGGCTCGCTGCTCATGGCCTGTAATCCGATTTCGGGTAATCGCAACCAACTATCGTTGCTGCGGTCCACCAATCAGGGCGAGACCTGGAGTCTGGTACGCGTCGTTGAAGAAAGCCCCAATGACCGCGATGAGTTCTCGTATCCAGCCCTGCTGCAGGATCGTGCCGGCACGATCCATCTGCTCTACACCTGGAAGCGACAGGGCATTCGCCATGCGCGCTTCAGTCAAGCCTGGCTAAACCAGCCTGGCATGCCGACCGTTGCGGCGGTGCCCCGATGATCAACCTGACCGACATTGTCCGCGTGCCCAGCATCCGCCGCCGTCTGTGGGTAGTGTTGGCGATGGCCGCCCTGTGGGTACCGCTGGGCGAGCTGCCCTTGTGGCGTTATGTCTATGGGTTTACCGGTGAGCTCACGCCGGCGACCTTGATTCTTTTCTTTGTCTGGCTCGGCTTCCCGACCTTGTTCGGTCACTGGTGCCAGACCGAGTTGCCGATGCGCCGCCGGATGGCCCTTTTTGGCGGCATGGGGCTGTTTTATGTGCTGGCCTTGGGGTCTGGCAGCTTTGATCCGTACGCCTATGGCTATCAGCCCTGGGCACTGCTGGCCTTGCTGACCGCCTGGGTGGCCTGGCGTGGTCGTGCGGCACCGGGGCTCACGCTCTTGCTGGCGCTAAACCTCACCGCTTTCGGCCTGCACGCCCTGGGGTCGGATAATCTTTGGGATTACCTCTTTGATCCCATTCTCATGATTGCGCTCGGAATCAGCGTGTTCCGTGGTGTAATGTCGCGTCGTTTTAAATCAACCGATTAGGTTCTGCTTCATGTTTGATCTCGTTAATAGACACCGCAAATTCGTTCAAATCCTGTTGGCACTGATTACGCTGCCGTTCGCTTTCTGGGGCATCGACTCCTATTTCCGCGATGCTGCGTCAACCGATGAAGTGGCACGTGTCGGCAGTAGCAAAATCACCATGCAGCAACTCGATGTCGCCATGCGCGAACGCGCGGACCAGATTCGGGCTCGCCAGGGCGGTGCGGTTGATGCCCGACTATTCGAGTCCCCCGAGTTCCGCCAGAGCGTGCTCAACGAACTGGTCGAACAGCGACTCCTGCTGGTGGAATCAGAGCGTCTGGGCATTGCTGCCAATGACGTCATTTTGCGCGAACTGATCGCCACGATTCCGGCTTTCCAGGAAAACGGCAAATTCTCGCCGGCGAAATATGAACAGATTCTGCGCGCACAGGGCATGACGCCGAGCGCCTTCGAGCAGAACCTGCGCCGCGACCTCACGCAGCAGATGCTGGTCAGCGGTGTTGCAGCAACCACGCAGATCTCGAAGACCCAGCTGAATCAGATCATTGATGCCGAAACGCAGACGCGTGACGTGGCCACCGCATTGGTGCCAGCTAGCGATTACCTGAAGTCTGTGTCGGTGGACGATGCAGCGGTGCGCCAGTTCTATGAATCCAATGCCCGTCAGTTCCAGGTGCCGGAACGCGTCAAAGTCTCATACGTGGTGCTGAGCGATCCGAAGGTCGTCGCCAAGGAATCGGAGAACTTCAGCAACATGGTGTACGAGCAGTCCGATAGCTATAAAGACGTCGCCAAAGCGTTGAACCTGAAAGTGGAAGAGAGCGGTTGGATCAGCAGTAACGGGCAGGGTGCCCAGGGTGTGCTGGCCAACCCGAAGGTGCTGCAGGCCATCTTTAACCCGGCCAGCCTGAAAGATCGCCGTAACAGCGCCGCCATTGAAATCGCACCGAACGTGCTGATCTCGGTGCGTGTCAGCGCTTATGAACCTGTGTCGCTGCGCCCGTATGAATCGGTGTCGGGCGATATTCGTAACTACCTTACGCGTAAAGCCGCTGTCGAGAAGGCTACCGCTGAAGGCGAAGCCAAACTGGCCGACCTGAAAGCGGGCAAGGCCGTCGATGTGGCGTGGGGCGCGACCAAGTCAGTTTCCCGTCTGCAACCGAACGGCCTCGGTCCGGACGCTATGCAACAGGTATCGTCGGTGGAGAGTGCCCGTTTGCCGGCCTACGCCGGAAGTGCCAGCGGCGATGGTTACAGCCTGTATAAAGTCAGCAGCATCAAAGCCGGTGCCGCGTTACCCGATGAGAAGCGCGCCCAGATTGGCGCGGCCTACCAGCGTTTTGTCCAGCAGGCCGATGTGGTGAGCCTGATGGTGGCGCTGCGCGATCGTCATCCGGTGAAGATTGCCAAACGCCCGGAAGCAGAAGCCAAATAAGACTGAGGCTTCAGGCCAATAAAAACGGGGAGCGCTGCTCCCCGTTTTTATTGGCGTCGGTCTGGCTTAAATTAGGCGAGCTCTTCCGAACCCAGGGCAGTGATATTGAACCCCGAATCCACGTAAGTGATTTCACCGGTCATACCGCTGGCCAGATCCGACAGCAGGAAGGCGGCGACGTTACCGACTTCTTCCGTCGTGACGTTACGGCGCAGCGGTGCAACCTTGGCGTTGTGTTGCAGCAGTTTGCCAAAGCTACCGATGCCCGATGCTGCCAGCGTCTTGATCGGGCCGGCCGAGATAGCGTTGACACGAATATTTTGCGGGCCGAGCGATGCGGCCATGTAACGGGTCGCGGCTTCCAGGCTGGCCTTGGCCATGCCCATCAGGTTGTAGTTTGGCATAACGCGCTCGGCACCCAGGTAGGTGAGGGCCACCAGTGCCGGATTGCTACCCTTCAGCAACATCGGACGGGCGGCTTTAGCCAGTGCGGCAAAGCTGTAGGCCGACACATCGTGGGCGATGCGCGAGGCTTCACGGGAGATACCGTCGAGGAAATCGCCTTCCAGCGCTTCGCCCGGGGCGAAAGCAATCGAGTGCACCAGACCGTCCAGGCCTTCCCATTCTTTACCCAGCGCGACGAAGAGGTTGTCGATGTCGGCATCGACGCTGACATCACAGGGGAACACCAGCTTGCTGCCGAATTCGTCGGCAAACTTGGCGACGCGTTCCTGAAAGCGTTCGTTCTGGAAGGTAAAGGCCAGGGTAGCGCCTTCACGATGACACGCCTTGGCAATGCCATAGGCGATCGAATGTTTGGAGAGCAGACCCGTAATCAGAATGCGCTTGCCAGCGAGGAAACCCATGATGACTCCTTAAACACCAGTAACAATCCCGTGATTATACGTTGAAGGTGGGGGAGATCAGTTAGACTTACAGGATGCTTTTTTTGCTCAATGTCTACGGTCGAAAGGCCCGGTTACTGCTCTTGGCGGCACTATGCCTGACGGGTTTGGCAGGTTGTGGGTCTGAATGGAACGACCCATATCCGTCGACTGAGCGGGGCAATAACAAGCTCTACACCAGCTTTTCGGAGCGCCCTAAGCATCTGGATCCAGCCATTTCCTATTCCAACAGCGAAATCGGCTTTATCGCCCAGATCTATGAGCCGCCCCTGCAGTATCACTACCTGAAGCGCCCCTACACGCTGATCCCGGCGACGCTGGAGGCCATGCCGGAGGTGCGTTACTTCGACAAAGCCGGTCGCCCGGCCAGCGAATCAACACCAGCCGAGCAGGTCGGTCGGTCGGTCTACCGGATGACGTTGCGCGGCGATGTGCGCTATCAGCCGCATCCGGCCTTTAGCCTCAATGCCGATGGTACGCCGCGGTATATGAATCTGGATGCCAGCCAGGTGCGCGCCGTACAGGGTGCCGCCGGGCCGATGGCCTTGCCGGAATTGGGCTCCCGCCTACTCAAGGCACAGGATTATGTGTATCAGATCAAACGACTGGCCCATCCCGCCGTGCAATCGCCGATCTTCGGGATGATGGCGGAAAACATCCAGGGTCTGCAGGCGTTGTCCGATGCCATCAAAACGCAGGCTGCGGCACAACCGGGTGCCTGGATCGATCTCGATCCCTTGCCGTTGACCGGTGCAGTAGCCATCGATGACCGCACGTTGGAGATTACGCTCGACGGCAAATACCCGCAGTTCATCTACTGGCTGGCCATGAACTTCTTCGCGCCTCTGCCACGTGAAGTAGATCAGTTCTATGGTCAACCAGCCTTACGCCGGAGCAACGTGCGTATCGATACTTGGCCGGTAGGTACCGGCCCGTACATGATGGTGCACTACAACCCGAATTCGCGCATCGAGTTGGCACGTAACCCCAACTTTCACGAAGAACGTTATCCCTGCCAGGGAGAAGCTACGGATGCTGCCGCGGGTTTACTCGCGAGCTGTGATGCCCGTTTGCCACTGATCGACGGCGTCGTGTTTAGTCGCGAGAAAGAAAGCCTTCCGTACTGGAATAAATTCCTGCAGGGCTATTACGATGAGTCGGGTATTTCATCCGATAGTTTTGATCAGGCCGTGCGCGTGACAGTCACCGGTGACGTGAATGTCTCACCAGCGATGGCCGAGCAGGGCATCCGTCTGCAGACCTCGGTACGTACCTCGGTCTACTACATGGGGTTCAATCTCCTCGATGCCGTGGTTGGCGGTAAAACGCCCGAAGAGCAGCGTCGCGCCAAACTCCTGCGTCAGGCGTTGTCGATCGTGCTGGATCAGGAAGAGTTCATTTCCATCTTTCTCAATGGTCGCGGCCAGCCCGGTATGGGCCCCATACCGCCCGGTATCTTCGGTTATCAGACGGGGCAGGCGGGCATCAATCCGGTGGTGTACACCTGGAAAGACGGTGAGCCGCAACGACGCAGCATCAAAGAGGCCAAAGCGCTGTTGGTTCAGGCCGGTTGGCCTGATGGCCGAGATCGTCAGACGGGCCGACCACTGGTGCTGAATCTGGACACCACTTCGGGCGGGCTCGGCGATAAATCGACTATGGACTGGATGTCACGCCAACTCAATCAGCTAGGCATCCAGCTGGTCGTGCGCAGTACCGACTTCAACCGCTTCCAGGAAAAGCTGCGTAAGGGCAGTGCCCAGATGTACTTTCTGGGCTGGAATGCGGATTACCCCGACCCGGAGAACTTTTTCTTTCTGCTCTACGGGCCCGAAGGCAAAGTGGCGCATGGTGGTGAGAACACGGCCAATTACAGCAACCCGGAATTCGATCGGCTGTTCCGCGTGATGAAGAACATGCCCAATGGTCCGGCGCGTCAGAACGTCATCGACAGTATGCTCAAGCTAGTCCGTGAAGATGCCCCGTGGGTCTACTGGTTTTATCCCAAGACCTATGTGTTGCAGCATGGCTGGTTGCAGAATTACAAGCTTAACAATGTGGCAAGCAATACGATCAAATATCAACGTATCGATGCCGATCGCCGGGAAGCCCTGCGCAAGGAATGGAATAAACCTTTGCTCTGGCCGTTCGCCGTCTTGGTCGTGGGCATTCTGGCGTTGCTCTGGCCGGCGATCCGGGCCTATCGTGCTCGTGCGGGACTGGACGCCTTTGGTAACAAGGTGAGGAATTCCTGATGCTGCGTTACCTCCTGCGCCGACTGCTCTACGCCGTGCCGATTCTGATTGGCGTGAACCTCATTACCTTCGCCTTGTTTTTCATGGTCAATAGCCCGGACGACATGGCGCGCATGCAATTGGGCGTGAAACGTGTCACACCGGAAGCGATTGAACAATGGAAGGCCGCCCGCGGTTACGACAAGCCGCTCTTTATCAATGCGTCTGCCGAGGGCGTAGCGCAGGTGACCGACACCATCTTCTACGAGAAGTCGATGCTGCTACTGGCCGGTGAGTTTGGTCGTAGTGAAGACGGGCGCGAGATCGGTCAGGAAATCCGCCAACGCATGGGGCCGTCGCTGGCGATTGCTGTGCCCACTTTTGTGGTCGGCCTTGGTCTCACGATTAGTTTGGCGCTGATGCTGGTGCTGTTTCGTGGCACCTGGCTGGATCGTACCGGCGTGGTGATTTGCGTGGGGTTGATGTCCATCTCCTCATTGTTCTTCATTATCGGTGGTCAGTTCGTTTTTGCCCGGGTGCTCAAGCTGGTGCCCATCTCCGGTTATGAGAGCAACCCCTGGACCGCATGGCACTTCCTGATCTTGCCGGTGGCGGTGAGTATTGTTGCCGGCATCGGCGGCTCTACCCGCTGGTACCGCACCATCTTCCTGGAAGAAATCGGTCGCGATTATGTGCGTACCGCCCGCGCTAAAGGGCTCTCTGAAACACGGGTGCTTTTTGGCCATGTCTTGCGCAATGGCCTCATTCCCATCCTGACCGGCGTGGTGGTGGTGATCCCATCGCTCTTCCTGGGGTCGCTGCTGGTGGAATCCTTCTTCGGCATTCCGGGGTTGGGCAGCTATACGATCGACGCCATCGCTTCGCAGGATTTCGCCGTTGTACGCGCCATGGTTTTTCTGGGTTCGGTCTTGTATCTGGTGGGCCTGATCCTCACCGATCTGTCGTACACCCTCGTTGATCCACGCATTCGCTTGAAGTAATCATGGATCCAATCGACGTCTTCCTCATTATGCGCGATAGCCTCTGGGTATGTCTGGTGACGGACGCCTTGCTCTGGCTGTTGTTCTTCGCGTTTGTCCTGGGTCTGGTGGTCATCCTGCGTTCACCGCTACAGCGCGCGGTTTGGCGCAACGTTTTACAGCAGCGTTTGGCAGTCGTATCCACAGTAATATTGGCCGTTGCTGCATCGTTTGCTTTATTAGATTCGATCCATTTCCGTCAGCCTTTGCCGGCTTTGGCCGATGACTCGGGCGCGCCCGATGCCACGCAAGTGCGTTATGCCGTCGAAGTGAACTCGGTACTCGATCTGCTGCTCAGTGGTCTTCGCAGTGGCTATGAAAAAACCTACTCGGCACCGCTGGCAGTGAATCTGTCGGCGTTGGAGCCGGTTACGATCACATTGCCCGATGGCAGCATTGAAGTGCGCCGTGAGGCTTTGCGCCTCAAGGTGGCGGGGCAGGCATTTCCGCCGGGCGAGGTAAGTCCTGCTGAATATTGGTCCGACATCGCAGTCCGAGTCAGCCTGGGTGCTCTCGGCGGTTTGGCGACATTTGCGGGTGTTGCCTTCATGGTGCTGGCGCTATGGCGTTTGCGTCGTGCCAGTACACCGGCCCAGAACAGCAACCCTATTGCCCGTCGTTGGGGTGCCCTCACCTTAGGCGTGCTCTTTGTTTTGGCCGGGGTGATGGCCGCACTCAGCGCCAATTTCCACGTGTTCGGTACCGACAAGGTCGGCCAGGATGTGCTGTACCAGGTCTTAAAGAGTCTACGCACGGCCCTGGTTATCGGTCTGGTGCCAACCTTGGTGACATTACCGATTGGTGTGGTGTTGGGTCTGGCTGCCGGATACTTTCGCGGCAAAGTTGATGATGCCATTCAGTACGTGTACACAACCGTGAGCGCTATTCCAGGCGTGCTACTCATTGCGGCCGCCGTGCTGAGCATTCAAGTGATGCTCGATAACCACCCGGAATGGTTTGCCACCGCAGTAGAGCGGGGCGATGTGCGCTTGCTCGCGCTGTGCGTGATTCTGGGCATGACCAGCTGGACAGGGATCGCCCGGCTGCTGCGTGGCGAATCACTCAAAATGCGCGAATACGAATACGTGCAAGCCGCCAGAGCGTTTGGTGTGGGTGCGGGTCGCATTCTGTTGCGCCATATTTTGCCCAATGTGTTTCCCATCATTCTCATCACGATGGTGATGGAGTTCTCGACCCTCGTTTTAGCTGAAGCGGTATTGTCCTATATCGGCATCGGGGTCGACCCCACCATGTTCAGTTTCGGGCTCATGATCAACAACGCCCGCATGGAACTTTCGCGTGAACCAGTGGTCTGGTGGACGCTGACAGCGGCGTTTATCTTCATGGTCGTGCTGGTCCTGGCCGCTAACATCTTGGCTGATGCTGTGCGTGATGCGCTGGACCCGCGTTCGGAGCGTCAGTCATGAGACTGCAACCGCTCCTGCAAGTCCGCGATCTGTCCCTGGCCTTTGCGCGCCAAGATGCCAACGGCAAAACCACGCTGACCGATGCGCTGAGCAGCATTCAGTTTGATTTATATGCAGGGGAGACGCTGGCGTTACTCGGTGAATCCGGCTGCGGTAAATCGCTCACTTCGCTGGCGATGATGCGCCTGTTGCCGCCCAATGCCCGTTATCAATCGGGTCGCCTACTGTTGGCAACAGACGATCCACGCCGCCCGGAAGACCTGCTACGCGTTTCCGAAGAACGGATGCGCCAGGTTCGTGGCCACCGGATGGCCATGATCTTCCAGGAGCCGGCAACCAGTCTTAACCCGGTGATGCGCATTGGCGAACAGATCGGCGAAGTGGTTCGTCTGCATCGAGGCCTTGATCCGCAGGCGACCCAGCGCGAAGTGCGTGCCTTGCTGGATCAGGTGGGTCTGCCCGATCCGGATAAAGCCGCCGCGGCTTACCCCTTCGAGCTGTCTGGCGGTATGAAACAGCGCGCCATGATCGCTATGGCCTTAGCCGGCGATCCGCAGATTCTGCTGGCCGATGAGCCGACGACAGCGCTGGATGTGACCCTCCAGGCGCAAATTCTGGATCTGCTCCGCCGTTTGCAGCAAGAACGCCACATGGGCGTGCTGCTGATCACGCATGATCTGGCGGTCGTAGCTTCGCGTGCCGATCGCGTGGCCGTCATGTACGCCGGCCAGATTGTCGAAAGCGGGGCGGTGGCCGATGTGCTGCATCGCCCGGCGCACCCGTACACCCGGGCACTATTGGCCGCCTTGCCGGAACGGGCAGGGCAAGGTCAATCCTTGTTGCAACTGCCGGGTCGCGTGCCATCGCTCGGTCATTGGCCGATGACCTGCCGCTTTGCACCGCGTTGCGCTGATCAGGAACCACACTGTCTGCAAGAGTCCCCGCCGCAGGTGGTGATGCCGGCAGATGAATCTTCCGGCCCAGAGACGCACCAAGTGCTCTGTTGGCGCGCGGGTGATGAAGCCATGTCGGGATATACCGCCCCCATGTCCGCCGCCCGCCCGGGTACCTTTGAAGCGACATCCGTGCTGGAGGTTCGCGATCTTCAGGTGCGCTACGATTCTGCCGGTGGTACTTGGCCCTGGCCGCTTTCCCATTGGTTCGGTCAGCAACCGGATGCCCGGCCGGTGGTCGATGGCGTTAGCCTGCAGCTCAAGCCGGGTGAAACGTTGGCGCTGGTCGGCGAATCGGGTTGCGGTAAAACAACCGTGGCCCGCGCTATTCTGGGTTTACAGCCGCCATGCGGTGGCACGATTGCACTGCAGGGTGCGCCCATTGCCGGGCAGGGCGTACGCCCGCCGGCCGGATGGCGGCGCAACGTGCAGATGGTGTTTCAGGACCCGTTTGCCTCCTTAGATCCTCGCCAACGTATCCGTACCATTCTGGCGGAAGGCCCGCGTGCGCTCGGTCTTGCTGCAGAGACGACCACCGAAGCTGCGCTCTGCACGTTGCTTGAACGGGTTGGTCTTGCCGCCGATGCGCTGGATCGTTATCCGCATGAGTTTTCCGGTGGGCAGCGTCAGCGTATTGCCATTGCGCGTGCCCTGGCCGTCAACCCGGCAGTGCTGATCTGCGATGAACCGTCCTCAGCGCTTGATGTCTCGGTGCAGGCGCAGATTCTCAATCTGCTTCGTGAGCTGCAGGCAGAAACCGGCATGGCCTATCTGTTCATCACCCACAACTTTGGTGTCGTGCGATACCTGGCAGATCGGGTGGCGGTCATGCAGGCGGGTCGTCTGGTGGAAAGCGGCACCACGCAGGATATCTTCGAACACCCGCAGCACGAGTACACCAAAACTTTGCTCGCCTCCGTGCCGGTGATTCGCTAAAACCTAGCGCTTCGATTTGTCTTTGCTATCGCTCTTGCCGCTGGATTTGGCCGGGGCTGATTTGCTACTACTCGCGTTACTGGTCTTGTCGCTGCTCTTGCTAGCGCTGGCTTTAGCGGCAGGGGCCTTGCTGGCAGCGGGTTCCTTGGCAGACTTGCTGCTCTTGTCTGCGCCTGAAGACTTTTCAGTTTTGCCTTTGCCGCCGGACTTATCCGACTGGGGGTCTTTGGCATCTTTAGCACCCTTGGTGTTCTTATCCGCTTTGCCGCTCTCTTTGCCTTTGCCGGAGGGCTTGTCGTTCTTATCCGTCTTGGCGGCAGCCTTCGACGGCTTGTCGTCTTCAGGCACGCTCACTGGCGTGTTCTCGTTCATTTCAGATACGGGTGCTGCGCCCTTGGGCAAATCACCGCCTTCGGTCAGTACCAGCAGCGGTTGCCCCGGCTTGCCCAGAGATTTGAGCGAGACACCGTTGGCCTCTTGCAGCTGCGACAGCGACATCTTGAACTTGTCGGCAATGCTTGCGGGCTTTTCACCGGGTTGCACGGTGTAAGCGGCCCACTTCGACAAAGGCTTTTCGGTTTCTTGATAGTTGCTCAGATTGGCCTTGAACTGTGAGACACGGTCTTTAGGCAGATTGATCGTCTCGACCTTCAGCACCGGACGGTAATGTTCCGGATTGAGCGCCTTCACCTCGTCGACACTAATGTTGGCGAGCTTGGCCACGGTATCCAGATCGATATGTTTGCCATACAGTGCCACCGACTCGAAGTAGGGGCGATTCGGCAGCACCGGCAACCCCATCTGCGATACGAGTTGCTGATTGCGCAGAATGTTCTTGATCGCTTGTAGGCGCGGGACATAGTTTTTGGTCTCGGCCGGCATCCGGATATCGTCGTAGCCGATCGGCATGCCTTGTGCCTGGTTTTTGGCCACCGCACGACCGACAGCGCCTTCGCCCCAGTTGTAGGAGGCCAGCGCCAGGTGCCAGTCACCCATCAGGCTGTACAGGTACGACAGGTAGTCCAATGCGGCACCGGTCGACGAGACCACGTCGCGGCGGTTGTCTTCCCACCACGATTGGCTCAAGCCATAGTTACGGCCGGTCGACGGAATAAACTGCCACAGGCCGGCGGCGCGGGCAGGGGATAGGGCCTTGGGGTTGTAGCTACTTTCCACCATCGGCAGTAACGCCAGTTCGCTCGGCATACCGCGGCGCTCCAGCTCTTCCAGCACGTAATAAAGGTAGCGGCGGCCGTTTTCAAGAAGGCGTTTCATCGCCCCCGGGTTCTTCATATAGTAGTTCTGGTATTTCTGGACCAGCTCGTTATCGAGGTCTGGCATTGCAAAACCGTCGCGCAGCCGCTCCATCAGATCCGGCGCATCGCGTCCTGGGCGGGTGTTCACTGCGCGTGCCCAGCTAATGGGCGATTTCTCCGGTGCGGCCACCCCGGTCGATTGATCCGCAGCCAGCCCGACCAGCGGTTGGCTGATCAGAAGCAGTAGCGACGTTGAGAGAATGGCGCGGGAGACGCGGGGTAGATTCAAGCGGTAGGCTGGGCGCCATCACCAAGGTGTTGCCGGCGCCAAAAAATCAACAGAATCAGAATGATAGCACAAAACAGGGGGCGTAAAAAAGCCCGCAGCTTGTGGCTGCGGGCCCACTCCCGAAGGAGATCCCTTCTGGTAAAGGATTTGGCTTACTTGGCCTTAGCGGCGCGCGTAGCAGCCGAAGTTGCCTTAGCAATGTTGCTTTCAGCCAGTTCGGTTGCTTGTTGGGTAGCCTGAGCAAACTTTTCGTAAGCAGCGTTACCAGCGGCAACGGCTTGCTTCACGGCAGCCAGAGCAACATCAGCGCCGAACGGCGAAGCCTTGGCAGCAGTTTCAGCGGCTTGTTGGGCAGCCTTGTTCAGTTGGTCGAATTGACCCTTGAACAGTTCGCCGATTTCTTTAGCAGCACCGGTGGTGATTTCGTACACGGTACGGGTGTAGGTCACCAGGTTTTCAGCGGCCGGCTTGGCAGCTTGGGCTTGCAGTGCAGCAACGTCTTGCGGGCTCTTGGCCGACAGAACAGCGTGTGCTTGCTTGCTGCTGTTGCTCAGCGATTCGCGAGCAAAACCCAGGTTCAGGGCAGCCAGGCTCTCAACAGCGGCCAGGGCAGTGTTAGCAACAGATTGCAGGTTGGTGATAGCGGTGCTGTTAGCAGCGATCAGGTCTTCAGTGTTCACGAGCTTGGTCATGGTCTACTCCAATGGATTGGTTGGTGTTTTTTGTGTTCCGGGATCCATTATAGTCCACTTTTGACGCAATGCAACAAAAATGTGCGAACGCAGCAAAATGGCATAAAAAAACGCCAGATCCGAAGATCTGGCGTTTTAGGTGTCTGGCGCGGAAGACGGGGCTCGAACCCGCGACCCTCGGCGTGACAGGCCGATACTCTAACCAACTGAGCTACTTCCGCGTATCTCTTGCGAGATGGCGTCCCCACGGGGATTCGAACCCCGGTTATCGCCGTGAAAGGGCGGTGTCCTAGGCCTCTAGACGATGGGGACGTCGATACTGCTTGGGCCGTTTCTGTTGCACCTCTAACTGGTGGAGGTATGCGGGATCGAACCGCAGACCTCTTGCATGCCATGCAAGCGCTCTCCCAGCTGAGCTATACCCCCGTAGCGGTACAACAGGAACAGGGCGTGACTATACCGACAATCCTGCCGCAATGCAACGACTTTTTCAGCCGAGCAAATGATCTAGTCGCTTTAACACTTCTTCCCGCGGGAAAAGCGCAATCAGCGCATCAACCGACGGCGTTTGCGTTTGACCCGCCAGCGCCAAACGTACGGGCATGGCCAGTGCCGGCATCTTGGCAGCATGCTCTGCCAACGTGGCTTTGAGCGCCGCAGAGATACTCGCGACATCCCAATCAATACCCACCAGCGCGGCGCGGAAGGCGGCCAGAATCGGCAGCGTTACCGGGGTGAGATGTTGCGTCTTCAATTCGTCGGTGGGCTGCGGATGGCCTTGTAATTGTTCCACCGCATCGGTCAGTTCCACCAGCGTCTGTGCACGATCCTTGTACAGCGCCACAATCGATTCAACGCTTGGCACGCCCGTGTCTTGCGCTTGGCGCAGGGCGAGGCGACGACGCACATCGGCGGCCAGGCGATCCACATCCGCCTGCTTGATGTAATGCGCATTCAGCCAGTTCAACTTTTGCGTATTGAACTGCGCGGCCGATGGCGTAATGTGATTGAGGTCGAACCATTCGACAAACTGCTCACGGCTAAATACCTCGTCATCGCCGTGCGACCAGCCCAGGCGGGCTAGGTAGTTGTTCACCGCTTCCGGTAGGTAGCCTTCGTCGTCGTACTGCATCACCGATACTGCGCCATGACGTTTGGAAAGCTTCTGGCCGTCATCCCCCAGAATCATCGAGAGATGGGCGTATTGCGGCACCGGGGCACCCAGCGCCTGCAGAATGTTGATCTGGCGCGGCGTGTTGTTCACATGGTCGTCACCACGGATCACCTGGGTAATGCCCATATCCCAGTCATCAACCACCACGCAGAAGTTGTACGTTGGCGTACCGTCGGCACGCGCAATAATCAGATCATCGAGTTCGCGGTTGCTGATCTCGATACGACCCTTCACCAAATCATCCCAAGCCACCACGCCATCCAACGGGTTGCGGAAGCGAATCACCGGGTTGGCACCCACCGGTACCACCGGCAGCTCTTTACCCGGCTCAGGGCGCCAGCGGCCGTCGTAACGTGGCTTATCACCGCGCGCCATCTGTTCGGCACGCATTACTTCCAGCTCTTCCGGCGTGGCGTAGCAGGGGTAGGCCGTGCCAGCGGCCAGCATCTCTTGGATCACCGCTTTGTAGCGATCCATACGCTGCGTTTGGTAAAACGGGCCGTCATCGTGTTCCAGGCCCAGCCATTGCATGCCATCCAGAATCGCTTGCACGGCCTCCGGCGTGGAGCGGGCCAGATCCGTATCTTCAATTCGCAGAATGAACTGCCCCTGGTGGTGGCGGGCAAATGCCCAGGAGAAGAGGGCAGTACGAGCGCCACCAATGTGCAAAAAGCCGGTGGGCGACGGGGCAAAGCGGGTGCGAACCATGAGGTAATCCGGAAATACAGGAAAACCGCGATTCTACCGGTTTGCGCTAGTCTGCCCTAGCTGCGCATTGACCAGAGGCTGGGATTTGTCTAGAATCCGCGCTTCCCATGAAGTTGGGCGCGTAGCTCAGTGGTAGAGCACTGCCTTCACACGGCAGGGGTCACAGGTTCGAACCCTGTCGCGCCCACCAGTCGAATTCAAAAAAGCCCTTGAGTGCTAAAACGCTCAGGGGCTTTTTGCTTGTTGGATCATTCGTTGGGGAAACGCAGGTAAATGGTGCGAAGCTGGCCCGAAGTAACGCTAAGCTTCTGTTCCACCATATCGCCATTCTTGGTGGCTTTGACCGAATAGGTACCTGTGGGCAGGTTCACCAAGAGCACCGGGCCTTCGCTCGTGGTCAGCAGTACGCCCTTGTCCTTTACATCGGTGATCGCAATGCCTATATCGCTGAGATACGTACCCGACTTGCCAACCAGAAAGAACTTGAGATTGAACTGCTTTTCCATCTCGGCGAGTTGTGACATCGACTCATCACCCACGCCACCCGAGACAAAGGCAACACCGTTAACGTGCTGCACCTGGGGCTGCGCCAGTGCCATGCCGCCCGTGGCGAGTAGGGTGGCAGCCAGTGCCACTAGGCCAATCTTTTTGAAATGAGTGTAGAAAAGCATCGTCAAACTCCTCATTAACCTTGCTGATAACATTATGCTCCTTCAAGCCCAGTATGTAGTTAGGAGTCAGGTGATGCGAATTATTGTTGCGATTTGTGTAATCGCCCTCGTTGGGTGCGCCGCTAATTCATTGCGTCCGGAAGCTCAACGAGTTCGACTGCTACCTGCAGCCCCCGGTGCCGAATGTAAGTACATTGGCGATGCTACGGGCGGGCAGGGTAACTTCATTACTGGCCCTTACACAACAAATTCAAACCTACAGGCAGGCGCGATCAACGACCTGAAGAACCAGGCAGCAGCCATGGGCGGCAATGCGGTCTTTGTTTTGACCAGTTCGGCTGGGCTAGATAAAGGAACACAGACCAGCTTCACGTCGACTGGCAATGTCTTCTACTGTAGAGATCAGTAATTACTGTCACTGAAATGACAAGCCACCGCCAGCTAGTGGCCCAGGGGGTTTCCTCTGCCTTTATGGGTTCCTACAATTAAGTTTTCAAGTAGGCGTAATTTGATTCAAAGTGGACTGTGTCTGAATGCTGATGAGTTCCAGCAACTCACCAGCATCCTAGTTGGCATATATCTCTCTGTATTTTGCTTTGTTTTCATTATGAAGATCTTTCCGCTTTTGGTTAAATTCGCCCCATGTGATTTTTCCGTTATACAGATCTAAATAAGATTTTTCCATTTTTGGTAGGAAATCAGCATCCAGATAGCTAGCATAGAGTGCACCTTTTTTGCCGTCATACTTTCTGCACATTGCGCTGTACTCTACGTAGTATTCCTTGATATTACTTTTGATTTCTGACATCACGGCTTTTTGGCTAGCCGTTGCGCGACTCTTATCCGATAATTGCTCCAAGGTTATATCTGTAGCGAGGCAACTTGTTTTTGCATAGAACGATGCGAATTTTTTGTCTTCACAGGATTGAGCTCCAAGGCTCTTAAGCCTAGCCTTTTCTAGTTCTAACTCATTTTGGTTTTGAGAAACTGTTGATGCAGCATCCTGTTGATTTCGTAGAGTCCACCCACGGGAGTTCATACATGAGCTGTAAAGCGTCGCATTGGTTTCTTGCGACGATTGTCCGTACCCTGAATACTTACCAACTGCCAGCACACTAACCTGTTGTTGTGACTGTTGCAGGCAGGCATATTTATCTCGATTAAAATCATCCGTTGATGCACCTGGTTTGACCCATACCTTTGCACAACCAGTAAGAAGAATTAAACCGACGAGTACAAATTTGTTCAAAGTACGCATAACACTCTCGCATTGTTTGTTGTGCCAAGCCTATACCTATTGGTGGGTGGTCGCAAGTTCATTCGAGTTCAGCTAAGCTCACCCTAAGACCCGCAACTAAACGTTAGGTTGATATGCCCTGGGGTCTGCAGCACCGATTGTTTGATGTCTAGGTGAATGACGTTGACCGGGCCTTTGCCTTGGGCTTCGCAGAATTCTTTAGCTTCGCCATAGGCGGATCGTTCTGCCAGAATCGGTGTTCCGGCAAGCAGCTGTGCGCTTTGGATCGAGATGAAGTATTGACCGCCGCCAATGGGGTGGACGTCGGTGCTGGTGGCGCAACCGCCAAGGAGTAGGCCGCTGAGGCAGATTGCGAGGAGTGGCTTATTCATGGGTGCTGTTCCTTAGGGATTTTCAAACGAGCCGTCGCCCGTCCAGGGTTCGCAGTAGGTGGAGTACATGCCGCCACGCTGGTAGAAGG
>CALKUR010000003.1 GCA_937996725.1 uncultured Dechloromonas sp.
TCCGTCGTTCGGGCTACGAGAATGTTCTGTCGTCAGGCATCGTCATTACCGGTGGCTCGGCATCGATGCCCGGCATGATTGAACTCGGCGAAGAAATTTTCCACATGCCGGTGCGCCTGGGTGAACCCAAGTACAGCGGTCCACTCGTCGATGTGATCAAGTCGCCGCGCTATGCGACGGCCTTCGGTCTCATTCTCGAAGCCTATAACCAGCGTAAGCGCGGCCAGCAAGTGCGCGAGAAGCAGGGCGGCGGCGTCAAGGACGTCTTCGGCACCATGCGCGCCTGGTTTGAAAAGAATTTTTAATTCATGAATTTCCGATCCCGTATGCGCAGTACGAGATCGCGAAGTGGCAGCAAAAGCAGCAAAGCAACAACGTAGCAATCCTTTCACAAGTAGTACCGCTTTTAACGGAGGCATTTATGTTTGAAATTATCGAGAAAGAAGACAACGGCACGATCATCAAAGTGATCGGCGTTGGTGGTGCCGGTGGTAACGCCATCGACCACATGATTCGCGAAAACGTGCATGGCGTGCAGTTCATTGCCGCCAACACCGACGCGCAAGCGCTGAACAACAGCCTAGCTGGCCAGCGTATGCAGTTGGGCGGCTCGGGTCTGGGTGCGGGCGCTAAGCCGGCCGCCGGCCGCGCAGCCGCTGAAGAGCAACGCGAACAGATCAAGCAAACGCTGCAAGGCGCACACATGGTCTTCATTACCGCCGGTATGGGTGGCGGTACGGGTACCGGTGCTGCCCCCATCGTGGCTGAAGTGGCGCGTGAACTCGGCATCCTGAGTGTTGCCGTCGTCACCAAGCCGTTCGGTTTCGAAGGTAAGCGTATGAAGGCGGCTGAAGCCGGTATCGCCGAGCTCGAAGAATCGGTCGACTCGCTGATCGTGATCCTCAACGATCGTCTGATGGACGTGCTGGGTGACGACGCCGAAATGGAAGCCTGCTTCAAGGCGGCCGACGATGTGCTGCGTAACGCCGTGGGCGGTATCGCCGAGATCATTACCCTCAAGGGTCTGGTCAACGTCGACTTCGAAGACGTGCGTACGGTCATGGGTGCCATGGGTCGCGCCATGATGGGTTCGGCGGTTGCCGAAGGTCTGGATCGTGCCCGCCTGGCTGCTGAGCAAGCCGTTGCCTGCCCGCTGCTGGAAGGTGTTGAGCTGGCCGGTGCCAAGGGTGTGCTGGTCAACATCACTGCCGCCAAGTCGCTCAAGATGCGCGAAGTCAACGAAGTCATGGCCACCATCGGTGCCCATGTTTCGGACGAAGCTGAAATCATCTTCGGTGCTGTGTTCGACGAGAGCATGGGTGACCAGATGCGCGTGACCGTTGTGGCGACCGGCTTGGAAGACCAGAAGGCGCGTGGCGTGAAGACCACCCGTGAAACGCTCACCGTAATCGAGCCGCTGCGTGCGACGGGTACCGGTGACGCCAATCCGTTTGGCGACTTCAGCCAGTACGATCTGCCACCGGGTATGCGTTCGGCTCGTCAGACCACCGTTGCCGCCCCGGCCGCCAGCAATCTGAAAGTGGAAGCCTTCGTGTCGCAGGGTGTAGACCACTACGACATCCCGGCCTTCCTGCGCAAGCAAGCCGACTAAGGTCGTTGTAGTACCGCTGCCTCCGGCCGGTGTGCGCCCTGCGCAGGCGCACCCGGCAGTCGGTAAGCGATTGAAGGATAAGCAGTTATTAGTTGTGCCTCCGTCGGGAGGAGCCCTCGTCTGTGCTAGAATTAGCCAGTCAGGGGCTCCGTCCCTCTCAAGATTTCTTCAGGTCCATCGACAATGTCCCAGATGCTGAGCCAACGTACCGTTAAGTCAGTCATTCGCGCCAGTGGCGTGGGTTTGCACTCGGGTCGTAAAGTCACGCTCACGCTGCGTCCGGCCGCGCCGGATACGGGCATTGTGTTCCGTCGTATCGATCTGGAAACCCCGGTAGACATCAAAGCAAGTGCGCTGCTGGTTGGCGATACGCGTATGTGTTCTTGTCTCGATGTGGACGGTGTCCGCGTCGGCACGATCGAGCACCTGATGTCGGCGCTGTGTGGCCTCGGCATCGATAACGTCTGGCTCGATCTGGATGCGGCCGAAGTGCCCATTCTGGATGGTTCGTCATCACCCTTTGTATTCCTGATCCAGTCGGCCGGCATCGTCGAGCAAAACGTGCCCAAGCGCTTTCTGCGCATCAAAAAGCCCGTGGAAATTAAGGAAGGCGACAAGGTTGCCCGCCTGGAACCGTATGACGGTTTCAAGCTGAATTTCTCCATTGTTTTTAATCACCCGGCGATTGACCGCACCGGTCAGCAGGTGAGTTTTGATTTTGCCGAGCAGGGTTATACGCGCGACATCGCGCGGGCCCGGACCTTCGGCTTCACGCAAGAAGTCGAATTCCTGCGCGAAAATGGACTCGCCCTTGGCGGCGGTCTGGAAAACGCCGTCGTGCTCGATGAATACCGCATCCTCAACAGCGATGGTCTACGTTACACCGATGAGTTTGTGAAGCACAAAGTGCTGGATGCCATCGGTGATCTGTATCTGATTGGCCATCCGATCATCGGCGAATTTACCGCCCATAAATCAGGTCACGACTTGAACAACAAGCTCGCCCGCGCCGTATTGGCCGATGCCGAGTCGTACGAGATTGTGTCGTTCGTACCACCGAACGAAGCTCCGGTGGGCATTACCCGCTGGATGCAGCAGGCTTACGCCCTGGCCAGTTGATTAGCCTGATCGGGCAGATTGGCGCAGACGCGCCAGCGCGGCCTTCAGGCCTTCATCGTGTATCGTGTCTTCCAGCTCGCTGAGTGATGCGGCCACGGCGGCCGATAAGGGCTCGCGGTGAAACGCCGGCGTTTCTTTGTCTTCCGGTAGCCCCGGGCGAATCCGTACCTCCAGCGCGCTACAGGCAAAGCCGGCATTGCGCCAGGCATCAATCAGACTCGGCCCCGTTTGACGTAGGCGCGCACCCAGGCTGGGGTGATTGCACAGCACGGTCACCGTATCTGCGGCCAAATTCGCCACGCGGCAGCTTTTCGCCATCGTGGGCGGCAGCACCGAGATTAGTGCATCCTGGAGCCGTTGCAAGGTGTGGGCATGCTGCATCAGGCCGCCCAGCGTCGCTGTCTCCTGCTCTTGGCTGCGCGCCTTCCCGCCGTATTCCAGGACATCGGAAAGGGCGCGTAGAGACGTGGTTCGGTGCCTGTTGCGATACATGGTTAGAGGTTAACTGAGGCCTCATAGTCTGGCAATGCCATGATCAAAGGCGCCCTCATCGATAAAAAGCATCGCAAATCGGGCTAACCTTTGATGCATGGCATGCCTCGGAATGGTTGTGGGTTGTTAGTTATTCGGCCTTAAGCGCCCCTTAGCAGTACATGATGAGAGTTTGGCTCGATTTGCGATGCTTTTTATCGATGAGAGCCGGGCTCTCGCTATGTGCTGCATCCCGCCAAATAAGGCTTCCGTCAATAAATAAGTCGGTCAACATGCTAAAATTCCGGGGCTTTTTACTGGAATAAACCCACATGATTTCTGGCCTGCTCAAATCCATCTTCGGAAGCCGTAACGACCGACTGCTTAAGACCTATCGTAAGCAGGTCGAGCGCATCAACGCGCTGGAACCCTCGATGGAAGCCCTCACCGATGAGGCACTCCAGGCCAAAACCGCCGAATTCCGTACTCGCCTAGCCGGTGGTGAAACGCTGGACGCCCTGTTGCCGGAAGCGTTTGCCGCGGTGCGCGAGGCTAGTAAGCGCGTCCTGGGCATGCGCCATTTCGATGTGCAGCTCGTCGGCGGTATGGTGCTGCATTACGGCAAGATCGCTGAAATGCGCACCGGTGAAGGTAAAACCCTGGTATCGACACTGCCGGCCTACCTGAATGCGCTGGCCGGTCAGGGTGTGCACATCGTCACCGTGAACGATTACCTCGCCCGGCGCGATGCCGACTGGATGGGGCAACTGCACCGCTGGTTAGGTCTGGATGTCGGGTGCAACCTCTCGCAGATGACTTCGGAAGAGAAGCGTGCCGCTTACGGGTGTGACATCACCTACGGTACCAACAACGAATTCGGTTTCGACTATCTGCGCGACAACATGGTCTACGACGTACAGGATCGCGTACAGCGCAAACTGCATTACGCCATCGTTGACGAAGTCGACTCGATCCTCATCGACGAAGCCCGTACGCCGCTGATCATCTCTGGTCAGGCTGAAGACCACACTGAGCTCTATGTGCGCATGAACGCGCTGGCCCCAATGCTCACCCGCTGTCAGGAAGAAGACGGCCCGGGCGATTTCTGGGTCGACGAAAAAGCCAATCAGGTACTGCTGACCGAAGAAGGCCACGAAAGCGCTGAACGCATTCTGGTGCAAGCCGGCCTGTTGGCCGAAGGCCATAGCCTGTACGAAGCCGGCAATATTCTGCTCATGCACCATCTGACCACGGCGCTGCGCGCCCATAATTTGTTCCACCGTGATCAACATTACGTCATTCAGGATGACGAAGTCGTCATCGTCGATGAATTCACCGGTCGCCTGATGAGCGGGCGTCGCTGGTCCGATGGCCTGCATCAGGCGGTCGAAGCCAAAGAAAGCGTCGCGATCCAGCATGAGAACCAAACGCTGGCAGCCATCACCTTCCAGAACTACTTCCGTATGTACGGCAAGCTGTCCGGCATGACCGGCACGGCCGATACCGAAGCCTTCGAATTCCAGGAAATCTACGGCCTTGAGACCGTGGTGAT
>CALKUR010000004.1 GCA_937996725.1 uncultured Dechloromonas sp.
CGCTCTGCCCGAGAGCTACCGACGCTTGCAGGACGGCGATCACGTCCAGTTGGGTAAGCATGACTGGCGGATCATCACCACCGGCGGCCACTCACCAGAACATGCTTCTCTGTACTGCCCCGATTTGAAGCTACTGATCGCCGGCGATCAGGTACTGCCGAAGATTTCGTCGAATGTGTCGGTGTTCGCCAGCGAGCCACAGGCCAATCCGCTGAAGGAGTGGTATGGGGCGCTCGACAAGCTGATGAGGGATGTTCCCAACGATGTGTTGGTCCTCCCCTCTCACAACGAGCCCTTTTATGGACTGCATGAACGCCTTGAATCGCTCAGGTTGGGTCAAAATAGTGCTCTGGAGCGGCTGCGTCAGTCACTGTCTACCGGACCTCAACGGATCGTCGATGCGTTCGCTGCCCTCTTTAAGCGCGCCATCGGAGAGCAGGATCCGCAGCAACTGAGCCTGGCAACAGGTGAGGCAGTTGCTTGCATAAACTTTCTCATCGCACAGGCCACCATAGAAGTCACGATGGACGAAAACGGGGTCGCGTGGCACTCAACAAGATATTGACATTGAAGTGCCGCCCTACGCTCTATGGTGAATCGACCCGGTTGATCTAGACGCCGTCGAGCCTCGAACCGAAGCCCATTGGCAGGTGCAACGGTGTTTCGGCGGCAATCTGCGGAAATCTGACCGAGAAGTCCCCTGAATTTTTATTCGTTTGAGCGACCGTTTTGAGTCGTTATGCACAGTGCGCCGTTATGAGTAGCCCGGTGGGTGTGAACCGCCCCGGGGCGGTTCACCATGCCCATCCGGGATTGGAAAGCTGCCCTGACCCGATTTACCATTCAGTTCGGAGACCGCATCTCCATCAACTGAAGTCCGAACCGTTTACACAAAAATTCGGACACGCCCGGGCTGCCGTCACTTCGCCAACTGCTTGCCTCTAGCAACTACGAGGTTTGGCTGAGAAATTCATAAAGCAGCTGTGCAATTTCTCTTTGAGTTCGCGTTGTACTTCGGGGTTTGACAAGCCCATAGTTCCATCGCATGCGACCAGGTTTTGGCGACAGGACTGAGGCCAGCCCTCCAAATCGTCGTCGAGTGCTATCTGTCGCATCTCGGACGATCATGGGGCCGCTTGCGGCGCTGAGCGTCTTCTTGAACTTGCACTCCACCGATGTTGATCTACAGGCGCTCAGAGCAGATGAATGCCTTTCTGCTGAAGGTTGGTGGATGGGAGGTGGCGGAAGTCCAAGCTGAAACGCTTGCGCACACCTTCTAGTACCTAAGCAACTCGAATCACAGCCTCCTAGATCGCATGCCCCTTGGTGTTGCTGCCCCGAATGACTGCATCCGGCGCGCTAAACTGAAACTACAGTGCTCTGGTATTTGAGCCGATGAGGGAAATCTGATCGGATGAGAATTTTTCTACCTCCCTGAATCGCCCCGCATTTCGAGGAGGCCAGTTGGTTTAAGTTAACGCCTCAGCGTTGGTCTTCTCAGCGAGTTGCTGATAGTAGTTGGCCTCAGCCTCGGCTGGTGGAATATACCCAATCGGCTCCAGCAGTCGGTGGTGGTTGAACCATGACACCCATTCAAGGGTTGCCAATTCCACAGACTCCTTCGTTTTCCAAGGCGCACGGCGGTGAATCAATTCGGTCTTGTATAGCCCGTTAATTGTTTCGGCCAACGCATTGTCATAGCTGTCACCACGACTACCCACCGAGGGCTCTATGCCCGCTTGCGCTAGACGCTCGGTGTACAAAATGGAGACATATTGCGACCCCCTATCCGAATGGTGAATCAACGCATCTGAGCGCTCCGGCTGGCGGTCATACAGGGCTTGCTCCAAGGCATCCAGTACGAAGTCTGTGCGCATGGAACTGCTCACACGCCAGCCCACAATGCGCCGAGCAAACACATCGATGACGAACGCCACGTACAGCCAGCCCTGCCAAGTTGAGACGTAGGTGAAGTCCGACACCCACAACTGATTGGGCCGTTCGGCCTTGAATTGCTTGTTGACCCTGTCCAGCGGGCATATGGCCGCCTTGTCTGAGAACGTGGTGCGCACCACCTTGCCACGACGTACGCCGTGCAGGCCCAGGTGCTTCATCAAACGCTCCACCGTGCAACGGGCTACGGGTACCGCCCTCTTTAACGAGCTCTTTTAAGGTGAACTCGTTGTCGACGTTGGCGATGACAAACGCACCTACCCTGGCATCGTTTGTCCTCTCAACTACGGCGAGGTCTCCGTCATGAATACCAGCCTCAACCATGGAGTCACCCTTAATCGGGATAACAAAGGTTTCGTTGGGCTTCTTAACTAAGTACTCGTCGAATAGCAACGGCTGGCTCTCAACATCAACGGCACTCACTGGCATACCAGCAGGCACCGCCGAATCAATCATGTTTCGCTCAAAAAATCGCCGGACTGGAATCCAGGCATCATCATCTGGTGTGCGCTCAAAAAACCCCTCGTCGGCCAACCGCCCCATGAGCTTGACAGCAGCCGAGCGCGACGAAAATCCCAGCAGGGATGCAATGCGCTGAAGGCTGGGAATACGCCGGTTAGCGGCGTAATAGTCCCTCAAAGCTTGCAGGTGCTCATCGTCTCGATTGGGCTTACTCATGGGTGAAATTCGGGGTTAGGTGTTGATTTCGACACCATTTTAGAGAACATTCCGACACCATGCAAGCAGGCCCATTTCTGGGCCTTTTGGGAGCAAATAGCCC
>CALKUR010000005.1 GCA_937996725.1 uncultured Dechloromonas sp.
CCAGCCCACGAGGGCTTCGATGCGGGGGAAGGTGGCACGGTCGAGCGCCGCCGCCTCGGGGGCGAGAATGGTCCGCCACTGGACGAGCCCCTGCACCAGCCAGAGCGCCGCCGTCACGCGCATGAAGATGACGAGGTAAAGGCCCCAGCGCGCCGAAGCGGCGTTGGCGCTCGCTATACAAGCATTGCCTGCCGGTAAAACCCTCGCAGATCTGGTGCGCGGCATCGATAGCTTCCATGGCTTGCCGCATCGCGTGACGCTGATCGCCACGCAAGATGGTGTGCGCTACATCGATGATTCCAAGGCCACCAATGTCGGCGCCACGCTGGCAGCGATTGAGGGCCTATTCGATCCGGCGCAGTCGCAGAAGAAACTGGCGCTGCTGCTTGGCGGCGAAGGTAAGGGGCAGGACTTCACGCCATTGGCATCGGCGGTGGCGCGTGCCGGCCGGGCTGTGGCATTGATCGGTACGGATGCGGATGCTATCGCCGCTATTCTGCCGGTCTCGTTGCCGGTCGAGCGCTTTGCCGATCTGCCGACTGCCACACGATGGTTGGCCGACCAGGCGCAACCGGGCGATACGGTCTTGTTGTCACCGGCGTGCGCCAGCCTGGACATGTTCCGCAATTATGCCGAGCGTGCGCAGGTCTTTATCGACACGGTGCAGTCGCTCACGAGTTGCGCGCCCATGAAAGACGGGGAGGCCGCATGAACCGTCTGATGCGCATCATCAATTCTCCCGAGGAGCAATCGGAAGTGGATCCGTTGCTGGTCTGGAGTGCGTTGGCCTTGCTGCTGATCGGCATGATCATGGTGTATTCGGCATCAATCGCATTTGCCGAAGGTAGCCGTATGTTCGGCCGTAATCCGAATTACTTCCTGATCCGTCATGCCATCTTCTTGATGATCGGTCTGGCCGCCGCAGGCTTAGCGTTCCAGGTGCCCACACAAACCTGGCAGCGCTGGTCGCCGTATCTCTTCCTCGGCGGCATCGTCTTGCTTGCCTTGGTACTGATTCCGGGGTTGGGCCGTGATGTGAATGGTGCGCGTCGCTGGTTGCCGCTCTTCGTGGTCAACCTGCAGCCTTCCGAACTCATGAAGCTGTTCGTCGTGTTGTATGCCGCCGACTTTACGGTGCGCAAGATGAATGTGATGCATAGCCTGAAGAAAGCCTTCTTGCCCATGTTCCTGGCGATGGTGCTGGTAGGCTCGTTGTTGCTCAAGGAGCCGGACTTTGGCGCATTTGTTGTGATCATCTCGATCGCTTTCGGCATCCTCTTCCTGGGGGGCATGAAGATCAAGCCCTTCGTGATCCTCATTCTGCTGCTGCTGATTGCTTTTGCGATTCTGATCATCGTGTCGCCCTATCGTCGTGATCGGATCTTCGGTTTTATGGATCCATGGGCCGATGCGTTGGGTCGGGGTTATCAGCTCTCCCACTCGTTGATCGCCTTTGGTCGTGGTGAATTCTTCGGGGTTGGGTTGGGCGGCAGCGTCGAAAAACTGTTCTATCTGCCGGAAGCCCACACCGATTTCTTGCTCGCCGTGATCGCCGAAGAGCTCGGTTTCGTCGGCGTCGTTGTCGTGATTGCACTGTTTGGTTTAATGATTCAACGCATCATCATGGTCAGCAAGCAAAGCGTGAAGCTGGATCGTTGCTTCGCCGCGCTGGTGTCGCAAGGCATCGCCATCTGGATCGGCGTTCAGGGCTTCATCAATATGGGTGTGAACATGGGGCTGTTGCCGACCAAGGGCCTCACGCTGCCGATGATGAGTTTTGGCGGCTCGGGCATTCTGGTCAACTGCGTCTCTATCGCGATTCTGTTACGCATCGATTGGGAAAATCGTCAGATGATGCGGGGGCGGCGGTCATGACTGCACATAACAGCGCGCACAAGACACTGCTCGTGATGGCCGGCGGCACGGGGGGGCACATTTTCCCTGCGCTCGCGGTGGCTGACGTATTGCGTCAACAAGGCTGGCGCGTCGTCTGGCTGGGTAACCCGAACGGTATGGAAGCCAAGCTGGTGCCATCGCGTGGTTATGAGTGTGCCTGGGTGCAATTTGCCGCTGTGCGTGGCAAGGGTCTGATGCGTAAGCTGATGCTGCCGGTGAACCTGCTGCGTGCTTGCGCCGCCGCGCGTCGGGTGATTCGTCAGGTGCGTCCGGATGTCGTGCTCGGTATGGGCGGTTACATCACCTTCCCGGGCGGTGTTATGGCGCGGCTGGCCGGTGTGCCCTTAGTCGTGCATGAGCAGAATGCCGTCGCAGGCCTGGCCAACAAAGTGCTCAGCCATATTGCCACGCGCGTGCTCACGGGCTTTCCGGATACCTTGCCGAACGCCACCTGGGTGGGTAACCCGGTGCGCGTCGATATCGCCACATTGCCTGAACCGCAAGAGCGTTACAGCGCTCGTGCTGATAATGAGCCGCTCCATGTGCTGGTGGTGGGCGGCAGTCTGGGCGCGCAAGCCTTAAATACCGCGCTGCCTAATGCCATAGGTCAAATGGGCGCCGCGCAACGCCCGGTCATTCGTCATCAAACTGGCCCGCGTGACCAAGCATCAGTGCAGGCCGCTTATGCCGCCGTTAATGTCGTCGCCGATGTACAGCCGTTTATCGACGATATGGCCGCCGCCCTGGCCTGGGCGGATCTGGTGGTTTGTCGTTCTGGCGCGCTGACCGTGGCCGAATTGGCCGCTGCCGGCGTGGCGAGCGTGCTCATTCCGTTCCCGCATGCCGTCGACGATCACCAACGCGTCAACGCCGAATTTCTGGTCAATGGCCAGGCGGGCCATTGCGTGATTCAGAAAGCACTCGCGACGGAACAGCTGATCGTTCTTCTGCAGCAGTCCCGCGCTGAACTACAGGCGCAAGCGATCGCAGCGCGCGCCTTGGCACGCGCCGAAGCCGCAGAAACTGTGGCCGATATTTGTAAGGAGCTGGCGGCATGAAGCACAAGATTCATCATCTGCACTTCATCGGCATCGGCGGCTCAGGCATGAGTGGCATCGCCGAGGTTCTGATTAATCTCGGTTACACCGTGAGCGGTTCGGACTTGCAAGCGGGCGCGGCAACCCAACGGCTGGCAGCGTTGGGTGCCAAGATCCTCCTGGGCCACCAAGCCAGCAATATTGCTGGCGCGGATGCCATCGTCGTATCGACCGCGGTTAAAGAAGATAACCCGGAAGTGATCGCCGCGCGTGAAGCGCGTATTCCCATTGTGCCGCGGGCCCAGATGCTGGCCGAGCTCATGCGACTGAAGCAGGGTATTGCCGTTGCCGGGACGCATGGTAAAACCACCACCACCAGCCTGATCGCCTCGATCCTCGGCGAGGGTGGGCTGGACCCCACGTTTGTGATCGGTGGCCGTCTAAATGCAGCGGGTGCGAATGCGCGCCTGGGCAAGGGCGACTTCCTGGTCGCCGAAGCGGACGAATCGGATGCGTCATTCCTGCGTCTGTCGCCAGTGATCTCGGTCGTGACCAATATCGATGCTGATCACATGGAAACCTACGGCCATGATTTCGGCAAACTGAAACAGGCGTTTGTTGATTTCCTGGAGCGCTTGCCGTTCTATGGTGTGGCCGTGTTGTGTACGGATGACCCGACGGTCAACGAGATCATGGCGCAGGTGACCAAACAGATCGTGCGTTATGGTCTGAACGAACATGCCAACATTCGCGCCGAAAATGTCCGTGCCGATAACGGCCGCATGCACTTCACCGCCGTACGGGTGAATGGCACGACCTCACGCTTGCCGATCACCTTGAATCTGCCGGGTGTGCACTATGTGCAGAATGCGCTAGCGGCGATTGCGGTTGCGACCGAAGTGGGCGTGGCAGATGAGGCCATCGTTAAAGCCCTGGGCGAATTCCGCGGGGTCGGTCGCCGCTTCCAGCGCTATGGCGAATTGCCACTGCCGAAGGGTGGCGTAGTAACAGTGATTGACGATTACGGCCATCACCCCGTCGAAATGACGGCGACCATTGCTGCGGCCCGTGGCGCTTTCCCGGGGCGTCGTCTGGTCTTGGCATTCCAGCCACATCGCTACTCGCGTACGCGCGACTGCTTTGAAGATTTTGTGCAGGTCCTGGGCACGGTGGATGCGCTACTGCTGACGGAGGTCTATGCCGCCGGTGAAGCACCGGTCGTCGCCGCCGATGGTCGATCGCTCATTCGTGGCGTGCGCGTCACCGGCAAGATCGAACCACAGTTTGTTGAATCGGTGACAGATCTGCCGGCTGCATTACTCGATACGCTGCAAGATGGCGATGTGCTGTTGACCATGGGCGCGGGGTCGATTGGTGGCACTGCCGCCAAACTCTTTGAAGCCGTAGGCGCGGTGCCAGAGCAATGATGATGAACGAGCCCCGCCACTTCGTCCAACCACTGTCCGCACTGCGCGGCCAATGGGCGGATAACGTCTCCATGGCTCGCCATGTGTCTTGGCGGGCGGGCGGTGTAGCGCGTCGGACCTATACGCCCGCGGATCTCGATGATCTATCGGCCATGCTGGCCCAGCTGCCAAAGGATGAGCCGGTCTTATGCGTTGGCCTCGGCAGCAATCTGTTGGTGCGCGATGGCGGCTTTAACGGCACGGTGATATTCCTGCATGCCGCACTGAATGCCTTACGCGTTGAATCGCTCCCAGGTGTCGGTGAGGTCGTTTATGCCGAGGCCGGCGTGGCCAGCCCGAAGGTGGCGCGCTTTGCTGCGAACCTAGGTTGTGATGCTGCCTTCATGGCCGGCATCCCCGGTACGGTGGGTGGTGCGTTGGCGATGAATGCCGGCTGCTACGGTGCCGAGACTTGGCCGTTTGTCGTCCAGGTATGCACCATTGACCGTCAGGGCCAACGCCATATCCGCAAACCGGGCGATTTTGACATCGGTTACCGTCACGTGGCCGCACGTGATGACAATGCGCAGAACGATGTGTTTGCCGCCGCTTGGTTCCGCTTTCCAACGCAGGACAAAGCCACGGCACGTGACACGATCCGTTCATTGCTGGAAAAGCGGGTCGCCAGTCAGCCGTTGCGCTGGCCCAACGCAGGATCCGTGTTTCGCAACCCGCCAGGTGATTTCGCGGCGCGACTGATCGAGTCACTCGGGCTCAAAGGGTTGCGCATTGGCGGGGCTGAGGTCAGCACTATCCATGCCAACTTCATCGTCAATGTGGACGGCACGGCAACGGCCGCCGATATTGAAACTTTGATCACGACTGTACAGAACCGCGTTGCGGCGGCGACGGGCGTGCAACTCATTCGCGAAGTTCGCATCGTTGGCGATGCGGCTTCCATGCCACCTCACTCAGGATGCTCATCATGACGCGTGCGATTGATCCCAAAGCACTCGGTAAAGTCGTTGTCTTGTTTGGCGGCTCGTCGGCGGAGCGCGAGGTCTCTCTGCGCTCGGGTGCCGCTTGCGCAAAAGCCCTGCGGGACGAGGGTTTCCGCGTCACCGAGATCGATGTTGATCGCAACATTGCGCAGCGTCTGGCCGAGCTGAAGCCAGATGTCGCCTTCAATGCATTGCATGGCAAGGTCGGTGAAGACGGCACCATCCAAGGCATTTTGGAAGTGCTGCAAATTCCCTACACGCATTCGGGCGTGCTCTCTTCCGCACTCGCCATGAACAAGCAGCAGGCGAAGATTGTGATGGCCGCAGCCGGCATTCCGGTGGCGGAGGGCCGCGTGGTCAGCCGTCATGAGGCGGCC
>CALKUR010000006.1 GCA_937996725.1 uncultured Dechloromonas sp.
CTCGAACTCGCACAGCTTACGCCACTACCCCCTCAAGATAGCGTGTCTACCAATTTCACCACGTCGGCATTCCTGTTCGGTCAGCTACAGAAACTGCAACTTACCGAGGTACGTTTTTGGCCTTCGACGCACCTTCCGGATTGGCATTTTTGCCTTCCGTTGGAACACTCGCAGCACCAGTAACACCGGGGGCCGATTCTACATTGGATTGCATCACACTGCCAGCATTTTTCGACTGTGACGACTGAAAATTCGCCAGCAACAGCGCGGTCACAAAGAAGACTGTCGCGAGTACTGCGGTCGAGCGCGAAAGAAAGTTCGCCGAGCCCGTTGCACCGAACAAACTGCCCGAAGCGCCGCTACCAAAGGCGGCGCCCATGTCGGCCCCCTTGCCATGCTGCATCAGCACAAGGCCAATCACACCCAATGCCGAAACGATGTTCGCGATAAATACGATGACGTAAAGAATATCCATCTGATTGCCTGCTTCTCTTTCCTATAAAACTTCTGAAGTTACACCGCGCGCATTGCGGCGGCGGTGCAGATTGTACTGAAATCCTGAGCATCTAGGGCGGCACCACCAATCAAACCGCCATCCACGTCGGGCAAGGCAAACAAAACCGCCGCATTGCTGCCCTTCACGCTACCGCCGTACAGGATCCGGGTCTGAACCAGCCCCGCCGCCATCAGGCGCTGACGAATATGAGCATGCACGGCCTGCACGCCTTCCGGCGTCGGGGTTTTACCCGTACCGATCGCCCAGACGGGTTCATAAGCGATCACGACACTCGCCCCCTCATCGGCGACCCCGGCCAGGGTCAGCAGCACCGGTGCCAGCTGACGGTCAATCACAGCCAGCGTCTGACCCGAGGTTTCCTGTTCGGCTGATTCGCCCACGCAGATAATCGGCATCAGGCCACTATCCAGCGCAGCCATGGTCTGCGCCGCCACCTGGTCATCGGTTTCGCCACAGTATTGGCGGCGTTCCGAGTGGCCAACGATGACATAACGACAGCCTAGGTCATGCAACATCGACGCGCTCACCTGCCCCGTGTACGCGCCGCCACGATGCTCGCTCACGGTCTGGGCACCCCAACCAATCGGGGTTTCAGCCAATAACGCGCCGATCTGCGGCAGATACGGGAACGGGGGGCAAACACCCATCTCGGGCTGCGGCTGTTGCGCCAGCGCCGCTAGCAGGGTCTCAATCAGGGCGCGGTTCGTCTCGAACGCACCGTTCATCTTCCAGTTGCCGACTACCAGCGGTGTTCTGACGACCGTCATCACGGATCCTATTCATCAGGATTGCAGGGAAAAGCAAAAAATGTCGATAAAAAGGCGCTCAACCCTATGGCGAGCGCCTGTTTTACGGGGCTAATTCTATTATTTTCGCCCTATGCCGGTCAATCAGACCGGCTAGACAACCGATTGGACCACGGCGGCAATGCTCTCGGCTTCGCCCCGCGACAGCGCCGCATCTTCGGCCTCGACCATCACGCGCAGGACCGGCTCCGTACCGGACGGCCGCAGTAGCACGCGCCCCCGGTTGCCCAAACGCTGTTCCGAGGCGGCAATCGCCTGTTTTACCACCGCGTGCCGCTGCCAATCGAAACCCGCCGCCACCGGCACATTGATCATGGTCTGCGGGTACAGACGCAGCGAACCCAGCAACCCGGACAGGTTTTCACCTGAACGTTTGAGCGCCACCAACACCTGCAGCGCCGAGACCAGGCCGTCACCCGTGGTATGCCGATCCAGCGCTAAAATGTGGCCCGAATTCTCACCGCCGAATAACCAACCCTCGGCCGCCAGCAGCTCCATCACATAGCGGTCGCCTACCTTGGCACGTTTGAACGGCACACCTGCCGAGACCAGCGCCTGCTCCAATGCCATATTGGTCATCAGAGTACCCACCACGCCCGCTACCGGGCCATCGAGTAGGCGTTCCTTTACGATCGCATACAGAATCTGGTCGCCGTCATAGGAACGGCCGGCCGCATCGACCATCACTAGACGGTCGGCATCGCCATCCAGGGCGATACCCAGATCGGCACCGACCTCGACGACCTTGCGCCCCAGGGACTCCGGATGCAATGCACCAACGCCGGCATTAATGTTTTCACCGTCCGGCGCATTGCCGATAGCGACCACATCGGCACCCAGCTCATGCAGCACTTCGGGTGCGATGTGATAGGCCGCGCCGTGCGCGCAATCGACAACAATCTTCAGTCCACGCAGGTCAAAGCTGTGCGGCACCGTACTCTTACAGAATTCAATGTAACGGCCAGCGGCATCATCAATCCGGCGTGCGCGACCGAGATCTTTCGGGGCCACGGTCTGCATGGGTTTACCGTTCATCTCATCAATGGCAGCCTCAATAGCACGCTCAACGTCATCCGGCAGCTTCTTACCGTCAGCCGAAAAGAATTTGATACCGTTGTCTTCAAAGGGATTGTGCGAGGCCGATATCACCACACCGGCCTGCAAACGTAGTGCACGGGTCAGATAGGCGATGCCCGGCGTCGGTAACGGCCCGACCAGGTAAACGTCCACCCCAGCGGCCGAAAAGCCAGCTTCCAGCGCAGCCTCCAGCATATAGCCGGAATTGCGCGTGTCTTTACCGATCAGCACCCCCGGACGGTGGCCGCCGGTATCACTACGACCGACTAAAACACGACCAGCGGCATACCCCAGGCGCAGGACAAAATCCGGCGTAATCGGATATTGTCCCACCCGACCACGCACGCCATCTGTACCGAAATATTGTCGACTCATGCCACCCCTACTCCTGAAAACCGATTAAAGCTTGACCCATCAATCCAACGCCCGCAGCACCTTGAGGGCATCCACCGTTTCGGGCACATCATGCACCCGAACCATCGCTGCCCCGTATTGTGCCGCAAGCAGTGCCGCTGCAGCGCTCCCCATCACGCGTTCGTTGACCGGTTTGTCTACGATATGTCCAATCATCGTTTTGCGCGATACACCCACCAGCACCGGCAAACCAAGCCGCACCAGATCGGGTAATGCCCGGAACAATTGCTGATTATGGGCAAAGGTCTTGCCAAAACCAAATCCGGGGTCGAGGATCAGCCGGGAGCGATCGATTCCAGCGTCCACTGCGGCACTCTCAGCCCGTTTTAAAAAATCCGCAACCTCGGCAACGACATCACCGTATTCGGGTGCCGACTGCATGGAGCGCGGCTCGCCTTGCATATGCATCAAGCAAACAGCCACAGCCTGATGAGGTGTAAGCACAGCCGCAGCCACGGGGTCCGCCAAGGCTGTGACATCGTTGATCATGCCAACACCTAAGTTGATCGCCTCGGCCATCACGCGTGCTTTCACCGTATCCACAGACACCGGCACGCCGGCCTCGACCAGCTTTTCCAACAAAGGTAGCAAGCGGTCCAGCTCTTCCTGTACGCCGACTGGCTGGGCACCAGGGCGCGTGGATTCCGCGCCAACGTCGAGCAAGTCCGCGCCTGTGGCCATCATGCGCATCGCCTGATCAAACGCCGCATCGGTCTGATGATGTAAACCATCCCCCGAAAAAGAGTCCGGCGTGACATTCACGATACCCATGACAAGCGGCCGCCCTAGGGACCAGGTCAGGGTATGCGATCCGCAGGATAAGGAATGTTCAGACATAGACATTCAAAAAAGAACAGGCCGACCCCAAGGCCGGCCTGAATGCATTACGACAAAAGATTCAGTAACACTTAGGCCGTTGCTGCGGCACCCGAGGCACCTTCAGCGGCGGGCGTCGATGGCGTGCTCGCCGAACCTGGCGGTTGCGGCGGGCGCGGCGACTTACCGGCCATGATGTCGTTGATCTGCTCGGCATCGATGGTCTCCCACTCCAGGAGCGCCTGGGTCATCGCTTCGACCTTGTCGCGATTCTCTTCCAGCAAACGGCGCGCCAAAGCATACTGCTCGTCGATAATGCGCCGGATTTCCGTATCCACCTTCTGCATCGTCGCTTCGGACAAGGCCTTATGGGTCGTCACCGAACGACCCAGAAACACTTCGCCCTCATTCTCACCGTAGACCATGGGGCCTAGATCAGACATACCGTAGCGGGTCACCATGTCACGCGCCATCGACGTGGCACGCTCGAAGTCGTTCGAAGCACCGGTCGTCATCTGGTTCATGAACAGTTCTTCGGCCACACGACCACCAAAAAGCACGGCAATTCGATCCATCAGATAGCCACGGTCATACGCATAGCGATCTTGCTCCGGCAGCTGCATGGTCACGCCCAAGGCGCGACCGCGCGGGATGATCGTGACCTTGTGCACCGGATCCGACTTCGGCAGCAACTTAGCGACCACGGCATGACCCGACTCGTGATACGCCGTATTCCGCTTCTCGTCTTCGCTCATGACCATGCTGCGGCGCTCGGCACCCATCATGATCTTGTCTTTGGCCTTTTCGAAATCTTCCATATCGACCAGGCGCTTGTTCTGGCGGGCCGCAAACAACGCAGCTTCGTTGACCAGGTTGGCCAGATCAGCACCCGAGAAACCCGGAGTGCCGCGGGCCAGAATATCGGCCTTGATGTCTGGTGCCACCGGCACCTTGCGCATGTGAACCTTGATGATCTCTTCGCGACCACGGATATCCGGCAACGGCACCACGACCTGGCGGTCGAAACGACCCGGACGCAGCAGTGCCGGATCCAGAATATCCGGACGGTTCGTTGCGGCGATCACGATCACGCCCTGACTACCTTCAAAGCCATCCATCTCCACCAGCATCTGGTTCAGCGTCTGTTCGCGCTCGTCATTACCGCCACCCAGGCCGGCACCGCGATGGCGACCGACGGCATCGATTTCATCGATAAAGATAATGCAGGGCGACTGCTTTTTGGCCTGTTCGAACATATCGCGCACGCGGGCAGCGCCCACGCCAACGAACATTTCCACGAAGTCCGAACCGGAGATCGAGAAGAACGGCACTTTGGCTTCACCAGCGATGGCCTTAGCCAGCAAGGTCTTACCCGTACCCGGGCTACCCACCATCAGCACGCCGCGCGGAATGCGTCCACCCAGCTTCTGGAACTTGGTCGGATCCTTCAGGAAGTCGACCAGCTCCTGCACTTCTTCTTTGGCTTCATCACAACCAGCCACATCGGCAAAAGTCACCGTGTTTTGCGCTTGATCCGTCATGCGTGCTTTGCTCTTGCCAAACGAGAACGGGCCGCCGCCCTTGGCACCACCGCCCTGCATCTGGCGCATAAAGAAAACCCAAACACCAATCAGAAGCAACATCGGGAACCAGCTGACAAAGATGTTCATCAGCATCGACGGCTCTTCTTCCGGCTTCGCTTCAATCTTGACGCCGCTCTTCAGCAGGTCCGAGACCAACCAGATGTCCGGCGGCGCATAAGAGGTGATTTTCTTGCCATCGGTCGTAGTTGCCTTCAGCGTACGACCCTCCATGACCACCTTGGTGATTTTGCCGTCCTTCACCTCTTCGATGAACTGAGAGTACTCGACCGCATTTTGGGCGGCTTGCTTATTGTTGAACTGGTTAAACACCGTCATCAGCACGAGACCAATGACGACCCAGATAGCAACGTTGCGAAACAGATTGTTATTCACGATGGCTTTCTGCTCAATGAGTGAAACTGATGTTCTATTCTAACCCGACTCTGCAACCGTACCTTGGTCAATCCTTAAGGCCTACACCCAACAAATACAACTCACTACTGCGCCCACGCGACGCCTCCGGTTTACGGGTCACCACCTTGCGGAAAACCTGCCGCATGGCGACCACGTACTCGGCAAAACCCGAGCCCTGAAACACCTTGACCAGAAACGCCCCCTGCGGCTGCAGGTGGTTGGCGGCAAAATCGAGCGCCAATTCAGCCAAATGGATCGAGCGCGCCTGATCGGACATAGGAATACCCGACATATTGGGGGCCATATCAGAAAGCACAAGGTCCACCTTGGCCCCACGCAGCATTTCTTCAACCTGCTTGAGCACGGCTTCGTCGTGGAAATCGCCCTGTAGGAACTCTACACCCGGCAGCAAGGGATCCAACGGCAACAGATCCAGACCAATCACCCGGCCTGACGTGCCTAAACGCTTGCGCGCCACCTGCGACCAGCCCCCCGGCGTACATCCCAGATCGACGACAATGCCGCCGCGGCGAATCAGTTTGTCCTTGTCATCGACCTCCATGAGCTTGAATGCCGCACGCGAGCGCCAGCCTTCCGCCTTGGCGCGTTGCACCCAAGGGTCGTTCACATGCTCGCGCATCCATGCTTTGCTCGTTTTGGTTCTGGCCATATCTTCTATCGACGTCTGTCTGCTTTAGCGATGCCTGGCGTACAATGCCAGCCTTGCATTATCCGTGTTTACTGCCCTGAGTTCCTATTCATTATGACCGCTAACCGACTTGCCCAACTGATCGCCGACAACACCCCAGAGGCCCCTGCTGCCGGCGAACTGCCCATCAGCACGGCGCAACGGCGCGAACTCAAGGCGGCAGCGCACAGCCTCAATCCTGTGGTCACCATTGCCGACAATGGTCTCTCGCCCAGCGTGTTGAAGGAAATCGACCATTCGCTGAACATTCACGGCCTGATCAAGATCCGTGTCGCCAGCGATGAACGCGATCTACGAGAAAGCCACCTGGCCGAAATCTGCCAGACCCTGGGTGCCGCTGCAGTACAACACATCGGCAAGCTTCTGGTCGTCTGGCGTCCAAAGCCCGAAGTCAAGGCCGCCGATAAATCCGGCAAAGCCACGGGTCGCCGCAAGGCACCACGTCAGCTCAAGCGCAACTTCCAGAACGGTTAAAAGCAATCCGGTTAAACGTACCGGACGTCGATCATCTCGTATTCACGCTGACCACCCGGCGTCTGCACCTGCACCACATCACCGGCAAATTTGCCGATTAGTGCGCGCGCCAGCGGCGAGGCAAAAGACACTCTGCCCTGCTTGATATCCGCTTCGTCTTCACCGACGATCTGATAGGTCACGCTTTGACCCGAAGCCGCATCTTCTAGCTCGACCGTCGCGCCAAACACGCAACGACCATCGGCATCCATCGCGGCCGGATCAATGATCTGGGCGTGGCTCAGTTTGCCTTCTACCTCCTGGATACGGCCTTCGATGAAGCCCTGCTTTTCCTTGGCGGCATCGTATTCAGCATTTTCCGACAAATCGCCGTGCGCACGCGCTTCGGCAATCGCCTCGATCACGGCCGGACGTTCAATCGTTTTCAGGCGCTGCAGCTCTTCTTGTAGCAGCGTAGCACCGCGAACGGTTAAAGGAACCTTCGACATAGCATTAACAATCAGTTCAGTTGAGTGTGCAACGACTGAATGGCGTAAACCTTCAGCGCATCGCCCGACAGAATGCCCGCGACAGCCGCTTCGGCACCCCAGATCGTCGTATACATCGTCACGCGTGCCATCAGGCCCGAGGTACGAATCGACCGCGAATCGTTAATCGCGTGGCGCTTCTCTTCCACCGTGTTGATGATCAGGGCGATTTCATCGTTCTTGATCATATCCACAACGTGCGGACGACCTTCCGTCACTTTGTTGACGCGCAATACCGGCACACCTGCATCTTCGATGGCTTTGGCCGTACCGCGCGTCGCCACCAGCTGATAGCCCGACAGATGCAGCTGACGCGCCATTTCCACGGCCTTGGCCTTGTCACTGTCCTTAACCGACAGGAAGACTTTGCCGCTCTTCGGCAATTTAACGCTACTGGCCATCTGCGACTTCACAAAGGCTTCGGGGAAAGTTTTGCCCACGCCCATCACCTCGCCGGTCGACTTCATTTCCGGACCAAGAATGGTATCGACACCCGGGAACTTAGCAAACGGAAATACTGCTTCCTTCACCGAGTAGTACGGCGGCACGACTTCCTTCGTCACGCCTTGCTCGGCCAACGATTGGCCAGCCATGCAACGGGCGGCGATCTTAGCGAGCTGTAGCCCCGTGGCCTTGGACACGAACGGCACCGTACGTGAGGCGCGCGGGTTCACTTCCAGCACATAAACCTGGTCATCTTTGATGGCGAACTGCACGTTCATCAAACCACAGACATTCAACGCCTTGGCCATGGCCTTGGTCTGACGACGCAGCTCTTCCTGAACGGCTTTGCCCAGCGAATACGGCGGCAGCGAACAGGCAGAATCGCCCGAATGGACACCCGCCTGTTCGATGTGTTCCATCACACCGCCAATGATGACTTCATTGCCATCCGACAGCGCATCGACGTCAACTTCACAGGCGTCGTTCAGGAAACGGTCGAGCAACACCGGCGAATCATTCGATACTTTGACCGCTTCACGCATGTAGCGCTCGAGATCTTTCTGTTCATGCACGATTTCCATGGCACGGCCACCCAGCACATAGGACGGACGCACTACCAGCGGATAGCCGATTTCTTCAGCCATGCGCAGCGCTTCTTCTTCCGTACGCGCGGTTCGGTTCGGCGGCTGCTTCAGACCCAGATCGTGCAGCAGCTTCTGGAAGCGCTCACGGTCTTCGGCCGCATCAATCATGTCTGGCGAGGTGCCGATGATGGGCACGCCGTTGGCTTCCAGCGCCAGCGCCAGCTTGAGCGGCGTCTGACCACCGTACTGCACGATCACGCCGGTGGGTTTTTCCTTGTCGACGATTTCGAGCACGTCTTCCAGCGTCAGCGGCTCGAAGTACAGGCGGTCCGAGGTGTCGTAGTCGGTGGACACGGTCTCGGGGTTGCAGTTGACCATGATGGTCTCGTAGCCGTCTTCGCGCATGGCGAGGGCCGCATGCACGCAGCAGTAGTCGAACTCGATGCCCTGACCGATGCGGTTGGGGCCACCGCCGAGCACCATGATCTTTTTCTTGCTGGTGGGCTCGGCCTCGCACTCCTCGTCGTAGCTGGAGTACATGTAGGCGGTGTTGGTGGCGAATTCGGCCGCGCAGGTGTCCACGCGCTTGTAGACCGGGCGGATGCCCAGCGCATGGCGGCGCGCCCGCAGCTCGCCCTCGGTGCTCTTGAGCAGCTTGGCCAGACGGCGGTCGGAGAAGCCCTTTTTCTTGAGCGTGCGCAGCTCGTCGGCGCTCAGGTCGGCGAGGCGGTGGCGCTCGAGCTCAAGTTCGATCTTGACGATCTCTTCGATCTGCACCAGGAACCAGCGGTCGATCTTGGTGAGTGCGAACACCTCGTCCACGCTCATGCCCTGGGCAAACGCGTCGCCCACGTACCAAATGCGCTCGGGGCCGGGCGTGCCCAGCTCTTTTTCGAGCACTTCGCGGTCCTGGGTTTTTTCGTTCATGCCGTCCACACCGACTTCCAGGCCGCGCAGGGCTTTCTGGAAGGACTCCTGGAAGGTGCGGCCCATGGCCATCACCTCGCCCACCGATTTCATCTGGGTGGTCAGGCGGTTGTCGGCGGTCGGGAATTTCTCGAAGGCGAAACGCGGGATCTTGGTGACCACGTAGTCGATCGAGGGCTCGAAGGACGCCGGGGTGGCGCCGCCCGTGATGTCGTTGCGCAGCTCGTCGAGCGTGTAGCCCACGGCCAGCTTGGCCGCGACCTTGGCGATCGGGAAGCCCGTGGCCTTGGAGGCCAGCGCCGACGAACGCGACACGCGCGGGTTCATTTCGATCACGATCATCCGGCCGGTGTCGGGGTTGATCGAGAACTGCACGTTCGAGCCGCCGGTGTCCACGCCGATCTCGCGCAGCACCGCCAGAGAGGCGTTGCGCATGATCTGGTATTCCTTGTCGGTCAGCGTCTGGGCCGGGGCCACGGTGATGGAGTCACCGGTGTGCACGCCCATCGGGTCCAGGTTTTCGATCGAGCAGACGATGATGCAGTTGTCGGCCTTGTCGCGCACGACTTCCATCTCGTACTCTTTCCAGCCCACGAGCGACTCTTCGATCAGCAGCTCGTTGGTCGGCGAGGCTTCCAGACCGCGCTTGCAAATCGTCTCGAATTCTTCGGCGTTGTAGGCAATACCGCCGCCGGTGCCGCCGAGCGTGAAACTGGGGCGAATCACGACGGGGAAACCCACCGTCTTTTGCACCGCCCAGGCCTCGTCCATGCTGTGGGCGATGCCCGAGCGCGCCGAGCCCAGACCGATCTTGGTCATGGCGTCCTTGAACTTCTGGCGGTCTTCGGCCTTGTCGATGGCTTCGGGCGTGGCGCCGATCAGCTCGACCTTGTACTTGTCGAGCACGCCGTGGTGCCACAGGTCCAGCGCGCAGTTCAGCGCGGTCTGGCCGCCCATGGTCGGCAAGATGGCGTCCGGGCGCTCCTTGGCGATGATCTTCTCGACCGTCTGCCAAGTGATGGGCTCGATGTAGGTGACATCGGCCGTGGCCGGGTCGGTCATGATC
>CALKUR010000007.1 GCA_937996725.1 uncultured Dechloromonas sp.
ACACGACGCTCTTCCGATCTCAACTTTGTCGAGCGGTTTGTAATAGCTGAGATCGATGCCGGTGCGCACTGAGGTCATGCAGTTCAAATCATACCCATTCACTTGATTGAGCGTGTTGCGCAGTGCCTCACCGGTGGTGACCACATGGGTAGTGGCCGTTTGATACAGCCAACGCGTACTGGCTTTGGTGTTGACGGGCGACGATACATGGCGCGTACGAACCAACGGCGGCATGCCACGGAGTGTGGCGCAGTTAGCGGCAACGAGCCAGCTATCGGTGGAGCTGTGGGTATTGATCACATCGAATTCTTGCCCATGCTGCTTCAGGTAGCGGCGCATCGCCATAAACCCTTTGAAGTTTTTACGGCCGATGGGCAAGGTTACGGTGGGGATACCACGCTTGATGGCGGCGGGCGCGATCTGCGCCTCCGGCGGCGTGACGAGCAAGACTTTATGGCCACGCGCAATCATCCCGGCGGCCTCGGTGAGGATACGAATCTCTTGTCCGCCCCAACCGGTGGAAGACTCTGTGTGCAGAACTGATAATTGCTTCATGATTTAGCGGAGATCCCAATTCTGCTTGTGTTGTTTTTTAATGCCAGCCAGTAGCTTATATATCTGGTAAAAAAACTTTTCGTAGAGATAGAAGCGCAGGTAATAGCCAAACCTTTTCAATCCGGCGGGTTGAAACACATGGTCGATTGCGCCACGATCTGTTTCTAGATTGGATTCTTTAGAGAATTCAGAATGGCCCACGATGTAAGGGTTTAAACCAAAGATCTGAATTTGGCCTGTTTCAACAATGCGCGTCCAGGCATCAATGGGATAGCGGATCGGGGTAAAGAATTCCACCAGTTCCTTGGCTGCGGATTGATTGATGAGGTAGCCATGAGCGCAGCAAGCATCGACCACCTGATGCAGGCCATGCTGACGATCTACTCGACCATGCACCGGCTTCTTGTAACGCATCAAATGGGTTAACAAATAGACCGTTGGTTGCTGTGCTTGAGCAATACTTTCTGCCAATGGTTTGATCAGATGACCAAAATCGGCATTAAGGCGCGCATCATCTTCAAGAACCAATGCGGCGGGGAGCCCCCTTGATACGACCTCGTGGTAGATCGACACATGACTGAGGGCACAACCGATTTCTCCCCGACTCAAGGGCCGGCGCTGTATCGCGCGCGCGCCAGCTTCATCATAAACCTTGGCGGTCTGCTCTAGCGTCAGCGCTTTGCCATCGACTGCCGTAACTATCTCAAATGGCACGCCTGCCGCCGCAAGCTGCTGAGCCATGAACGCCTTGCGCTCAGTTTGAGACGCCAGGTTGATCACAAATGTCATAAAGCTTTTCATGACATTCCCTTAGATTCGAAAATCAGGCGCATAGCGACGGAACCAGAGTTCGAGCACCATCAGCGACCAGAGGCGGCCGCCATGCGGCTGCTTAGGTGTTGCTTGCTCACGTTGGAGTTTGTCTAGGAAGCCCTTACGGAAAATGTTACGGCCGGCTAGGCCGCCTTGGCCCAACATATCCGTTAACGAGGTCTTGAGACCACCGGCCAACCATTCGTGCAGCGGCATCACGAAGCCCTGCTTACCGCGATAGACGATGTCGTGCGGCAGATAACGTTCGGCGACTTTCTTGAGCAGGTATTTGGTGTCGCGGCCATGCAGCTTCATATTGGCCGGCAGACGCGCCGCAAACTCGACGAGCTTATGATCGAGATAGGGTACCCGCGCTTCTAGTGAATAGGCCATCGTGGCCCGATCCACCTTGGTGAGCAGATCGTCCGGCAACCACAGCTTCTGGTCGATAGTGAGCAGCTTGTCGAGATAACCCGTGGCCTGGCAATTGGCGTAGGCCTCTTCAGCCAGCATTTCGAGCGGCACCGAGGTTTGTTGCGTGAGGGCCGAGTTAAGAATGTTCTTATGGAGTTCGCGGTCGAATTGATTCGGGATGGTGGTGTATCGACGACTCAGCGGTCGCGCAGCTGCTTTGATCAGGCGATCTTTACGCAAGGTGGCGGGCAACAGCGGGTAAATCAGCGGCAAGGGCGACAGCGGGTGCCCCAGACGTGCGGCCAGTTTGGCCTCTTTCAGGCGGCTAGCGTAATTGCTGTAACCGGCGAAAACTTCGTCGGCACCTTCACCGCTCAACGCCACCGTGACATGCTGCCGCGTGAGGCGCGAGAGCAACATAGTGGGTAATGCCGCCTGATCACCAAAGGGTTCATCGTAGATGTCGACCCATTGATCAAAGGCAGAGATCACATCGTCTGGCTGCACCATGAGCGGGTGGTGCTCCGCGCCGATATGTTGCGCTACCCGTGCCGCGTATTCGTGTTCGCTGTGACTGGTGTTGCCAACAAAGCCCAGGTTAAAGATTTTGGGTTGGCTTTGGCCGGAAGCTTTCATCAAGGCTGCGACCAGCGAGGAATCAATACCGCCACTCACAAACGCACCCAGCGGCACATCGGCAACTAGCATCGAGGAGACAGAGCGCTTGAGTTCGGCTTCCAGCTGATCGGTCAGCTCGGCTTCGCTGGCCGTCCACTTGGGTTCATAGTTCGGGTTCCAATAAGTCCACTCGCGTGTCTGACCATGTTGCACGCGCAGCGCCCGCGCCGGTTGCAGCTTACGGATCTGCTTAAAGATCGTGAAGGGTGCCGGAATGTACTGGCATTCCAGGTAGAGCTGCAACGCATCCAGGTCGATGTCACGGCTGACGCCAGGATGGGCGAGGATTGCTTTCAGCTCGGACGCAAACAGAATGCGCTGATCATCCTGATAAATATTGAGCGGTTTAATGCCGAGCGGATCCCGCGCTAACAGCAGCGATTCGGATTTCTTATCCCAGAAGGCAAAGGCGAACATGCCCTCAAGACGCGGCAGCGCATCATCGCCCCAGGCGATGAGCGCCTGGAGCAACACTTCTGTATCACCATTGGTACGAAATTGCACGCCCATACCTTGTAGTTCGGCACGCAGAGTTTTGAAGTTGTAGAGTTCGCCGTTGTAGGCCAGCGCATAGCGCCCGCAGGCACTCAGCATGGGCTGTTGGCTGGCGGCAAGATCGATCACGGCCAAGCGGCGGTGGCCCAAGGCGATGGGGCCGTCGAGGTGATAGCCCGCCGCATCTGGCCCGCGATGTGCCAGCGTGGTGGTCATGCACTCCAGCGTGGCCTGGTCCGCCGGTTGTTTATCCAGCCAGCCGACGAAGCCGCACATTAGGCGTTGCCTCCGGCTGGCTGGCTGTCTCCTTGAACCTGATGCAGGTAGGCATAAATGCCGTTACGCGCAAGCAGTTCGGCGTGCGTGCCAATCTCGGCGATACGCCCTTCTTTGAGCACCACGATGCGATCCGCTTTTTCAATGGTGCTTAGGCGGTGCGCAATGACAAAGCTGGTGCGGCCCACCATCAGTTCATCCAGCGCTGCCTGGACGTGACGTTCGGATTCATTATCGAGCGCCGAGGTGGCTTCATCCAGGATAAGAATTGGCGCGTTTTTAAGTACCGCACGGGCGATGGCAATGCGCTGACGTTGCCCACCGGAGAGGCGCATGCCACCCTCGCCCACCAAGGTGTTGAAACCTGCGGGAAGCGTTTCAATAAACTCCAGCGCATGTGCTGCTTTGGCCGCAGCGTGAATCTCGTCCTGGCTTAACTGGCGCGTAGCACCAAAGGCAATGTTGTTGGCGATGGTGTCGTTAAAGAGCAGCACTTCCTGGGTGACCAAAGCCATCTGGCGGCGCAAGCTGTTCAAGTGGATGCTATCGATGGGGTGGCCGTCAATGCGGATTTCGCCGCCGGTGACGTGCAAGAAGTTCGGCAACAGATTGGCAAAGGTGCTCTTGCCGCCGCCCGAAGGACCGACCAGCGCAATCTGCTCGCCAGGCTTAACGACCAGACTTACTTGCGTCAGCGCATCACGTTCCGCCTCTGGGTAACGATAAGTGACGTTGTCAAAGACGATTTCACCGCGTACGTTGTCAAGCGTGACGGAGCCCGTGTCGCGCTCAGCTGGCTCATCCAACAACGAGAAAATGTGCTCGGCGGCGGCCAAACCACGTTGAATCGGCGCGTTGAGATCCGAAAGCCGCTTGAGCGGCGCATTCAACATCAGCGTCGCCGTGATGAACGATGCAAATCCGCCAATGGTGGTCATGCCCTGTGCCGACTGCAACATAGCCACGGCAATGATGATGGCCACAGCCAATGCCGACGATAGCTGTGTGATCGGTGTACCCAGTGCCGCGGCTACGGTGGTGCGCATGTAGATGCCGCGCAGGTAGTTGGCGACGCCTTCGAAGCGCGCCACTTCTTGTTGCTCGCCCCCGTAGACTTTGATGACTTTCTGGTTGGAGATGGCTTCCTGAATCGCCGTCGTCATCATGACCATGTTGTCGTGCTCCTGGTGCACGAGGTTTCGCAAGCGCTTGCTCAGTTTGCGCACAGAAATCACTAGCACAGGCACAACGGTGACCGAGATGAGCATGAGTTGCCAGTTGAGATAGAGCAGCCAGGCCAACAGGCCAATGACAGTGACACCATCCTTGATAAAGGTCGTGATGACGTTAGTGCTGGCCGAGGCCACACCGTTCACATCGTTGGTGATGCGGTTGATGGTTTTGGCGGAAGGATGCTGCTGGAAATAGCTGGTCGGCAAATTGACGAGGCGCGCAAACATTTCCAGACGGATCTGGTAAATAACCTTATTCTGAATCCAGGCCATGATGTAAGTGGCACCGAAGCCGAGCAAACCGCGTAAGAAGAAAATGCCCACCACGCCGAACGGCAACCAGAGCAAAGGGCTTTCTTCGCCGAACTTGAAGCCGTCGTCCAGCATGGGCTTCATCAGGGCGGGGAGCAACGGCTCCGTCGCCGCCGACAGCGCCGCTAAAAACATCGCCACGGCAAGCGCCTTGTAATACGGGCGCGCATAGCGCATCAGGCGGCGATACAGCACAAGTGTTTCGGGGTTAACCAGTCGCATCCGTTTATCCGGCCAGGTCTGGGAAAACCCCAGACTTACAAGGCGCTATTGTACCTTGAAGCCTTGCCAGATCAGGCCACGCGCTAGGCAGCCAATTGCGCGTAAAGCGCTTGCAATTGTTGAGACATGGCGTCCCACGATAGGTGCGCCACACAAGCCCGGGCAGCCTCCTGCGCCGCGCCCGGATGGGTCTGATTTAGTGCCCCTTCGAGCAAGGTTGCCAAAGCACTGGCCATGGTAGCGGGGTCTTGCGGCGAGACGACGGCACCAGCCAATGGCGAAGCGATGAGTTCGGCAACACCACAGGTCGGGCTGGTGAGCGTGGGCAAACCAGAAGCCAACGCTTCCAGCGCCGCATTGGGGCAAGGATCATATTGCGTGGGCAGGGCAAAGACATCGGCTGCACCGTACCAGGCCGCAACATCGTGCTGGGGGCCCGCAAAAACAACGCGGTCCGCGATCTGGTGGCGCTCAGCCAGGCGTTTATAGCGATCTAGGTGCTTATCTGCACCAATGATTGCTATATAAGCACCTGTTCGACGCAGTTCGTTACATTTCATCGCATCCAGCAGCGGGGCGACGCCCTTGCGCTGGTACCCACTACCGACGTACAAAATGAGCGGGGCATCCTGCGGGATGGCAAACTCGGATCTGATGCGTTGCCGGTTAGATAATAGATTTTGCTGACTATATCGCTGCAGATCGACGCCATTGTAGATAACGTGGATTTTTTCTGGGGTGACGCCATACTCCTGACGAATCTCGTCGGCCACCATACGGGAGTTGCAAATCACGGCGCGTAGATTGGCGTGCAGGAACATGGCGCGCTCAGCTTCGACCGTATACACGTGGTACGGATCCAGCGTTTGCCACCAACTGCTGAGCTTGGGCAGTGCGGTTTGGCGGTGCCGCAACCAGGCGGCGTGAATGCCATCGCCCGCGCGGAAAATATTGCAGCCCGGGATGCGTTCATGCGCCTGCACCAGATCAAACCGACCGCTGCGGATGATGTCACCGACGGCTTTAGCAAAGGAGCGATCCCGATTCACCCGGCCAAATGGCAAGCGGTTGTAGGCGGGATTGACGATTTCCACGTGCCGTTCGGACGATGTAGGCGCGGCCTCGTCCCAGGCACGCGTTAGCAGCGTGACATCCACCTGCCCATGCTGCGACAGCGCGGTGAGCGCACCTTCGACAAAACGCTCGGCACCACCGAAGGGGTTGTAGCGCTGGCGCGCGATGGCCAGTTTCATGCTGGATTAATCGTTACCCGACACTTGAGGAGAGGCCTTCATTACCTCACGATAAGCTTTCGGCAAGGCCGGGGCTTTATCCGGCAGCTGGGCGATGATGCACTGGTACGTCTTCATACCGCGTGGGCTCATATCGTTAAAGTAACCGCTCATATCTGCAATATATTGCTCCGGCGTGATGGTGCCATAGAGCAACATTGAAGCCTGGTCCAGAAAATAGGTTTCAGACCCACCTTCTAAACTATCTTCACCATCAGCCATCACCCAGACTTGGTACTCGTTGATGTACATGGAGCCACAGTTTTTAGTGATTCGATCCAGATAAGCATTCAGGTATTTTTCTCTGTCTCGACTAAACTGAAACATATCCGGGGCGCAGGCGGTGGCGGTGAGCGCGACGACCAGCCCGGCCAGCAGCGACCGGAAAGAAACTTTCAACATTTTGGCTGGCATAATCGGCTCCATGAAGATTTTATTGGTTGCGTTTTCGTCCATCGCTATTCTATTCGGCATTGCCCAGCCTGTCTCGGCCAATGAGGGCCCGGCCATTGACCGTTTTATTAAATCGCTGGCGGCGGTGGATATCCCTGCCGCTAATGTGAGCATCGTGGCGCAACCGCTCGATCATAGCGGCAAGACCTGGTCTTTACATCCGAATGCGCTGCGCCTGACGGCGTCGACCGCCAAACTATATACAACCTATGCCGCACTGGTGAAACTTGGCCCGGCCACCACCCTGAAGACCGAGGTCTGGCAAAACGGCAATGACTTCATCCTCGTCGGCAGCGGCGACCCGTCGATGACGGTCGAACGGCTGTCGAGTCTGCTGCGCCAATTACGCGCCCAGGGCATCAAAGACATGCGTGGCAACATCGTGCTGGATCGCTCGCGCTTTGGGCCGGCATCCGCCTTGCCCTTCGACCCCACCGCATTCGATGCGAAGCCGATGCGGCCGTATAACGTGGGGCCTGACGCCTTGTTACTCAACTTTCGCGCTATTCAGGTGGTGCTAACGCCGCAAAACGGCAACATACTGGCGCGGCTCGAAACGCCGCTGGCCGGGGCTGAGATCGACAACCAACTGCAAGCGGGTGATGGTGCTTGCAGCGACTGGAAAGACGCCATTCAAAGCACCATCAGCAGCAGCTTCAAAATCACATTGAAGGGTAAGTTCCCACGCAGCTGTACCCCGCAAACCCTACAGCTTGCGGCGCATGGTTCCGATCTCGTCGGCGAGGCGGGTGCCAATAAATATGCCGAAGCGCTGATCCGTGGTCTGTGGCAAGAAATGGGCGGCAGCTGGAACGGTAAGGCTGTGAGCGGGCTCAAACCCGCTGCAGCAACGCTGGTCGCTAGCAGCGAATCGCAACCCGTAGCGCAACTCGTACGCGATATCAACAAGTACTCGAACAACGTGATGGCACGCCAGTTGTTTTTACTGCTTGCCGATGCGCCTTCGACCCAGATCGGTGCGGAACAAGCGCTGCGCCAGACGCTGACTGCCCGCAACGTACCGATGAAGCATCTGGTCATTGAAAATGGTTCGGGGCTTTCTCGCAAGGAAGCCACCACGGCCGATGAAATGACTGCCCTGCTGCGCGTGATCTGGAATGATCCGCGTATGCCTGAGATGCTCAGCTCGCTGCCGATTGGCGGTACTGACGGCACCTTAAAAAAGAATAAGAACAACGGCGGCGATACCGGACGCATCCGCTTAAAAACGGGCTCCCTGGAAAACGCCCGCACGGCGGCCGGCTACGTGCAAGACAACAACGGACGCTGGCATACGCTAGTGGTGATGATTCAAGACCCCAAGGCCACCGCCAACTACGGCGCGTTGCGCGAAGCCATTGACCAACTCAGCAATAGCCTCGCCAACCGGTGATGCGATAATTTAAGAAAATCCGTTCCGCAACTTTTTACAGAGCACCGCCATGACCTCTTTCAAAACACCCCGCACTATCGTCGCCACCCCGAAAGCCCCCGCCGCGATTGGCACCTATTCGCAAGCTGTGAACGTCAACGGCACGGTGTACTTGTCGGGCCAGATCGGTCTCAACCCGGCGACCGGTGAGATGGTCGACGGCATCGACGCACAAATCACCCAAGTCTTTGAGAATCTGAAAGCCGTGGCCGAAGCGGCCGGCGGCTCGCTGAACCATATCGTCAAGCTCAATGTGTTTCTGACGGACCTCGGCAATTTCGCCAAGGTCAACGAGACCATGGCCAAATACTTTAGCGAGCCGTTCCCGGCCCGCGCTGCGGTCGGCGTCGCTGCGCTACCGCGCGGTGCGCAAGTGGAAGCCGACGCAGTACTGGTTCTGTAAGGCAGCCCCATTGGCCAAGCCGGGCAAAACATCCTCCGGCATCGCGGCCGGCCTGGAGAAGCTCGGCTTACGCCGCCCGCTCGACTTTGCGTTGCACCTGCCGCTGCGCTACGAAGACCAGACTCGCATTACCTTATTAGGCGATGCGCCTGCCGCCGGCCCGGCGCTATTCGCCATTCGGGTGCGCAACGTCACCGTTGCTTTCCGGCCGAAGCGTCAGTTGCTGGTGCAAGTGGAAGATGATAGCGGTCGCGCCAACCTACGGTTTCTCAATTTCTACGGCAGTCAGACCAAACAGTTCGAGCGTGCTCGCGACGAGGGGCTCACATTGCACGCCTGGGGCGAGTTACGCGGCGGCTATCTCGGGCCGGAACTGGTGCACCCGACGATCAGCAAACCCTCCGATGAAATAGCGGCAACGGCCCCGTCGGCAACACTGACGCCGCAGTACCCAACAACCGCTGGCGTGTCACAGACACAACTGCGCCAGCGCATCGGCAAAGTGCTTAAAGATCTGATGCTGGCCAACACACTGCCACAGACTGAGCACACAGGGCATCTGCCGCCGCTTTATGATGCTTTGCAGTTTTTACATGCGCCGCCGCCCGATGTTGATGTCGGCGCGCTGAATGCGCGCTCGCACCTCGCATGGCAACGTATCTGCCTCGAAGAGCTGGTGGCGCAACAACTCTCATTGCGTAAAGCACGGCTGGCTCGTCGACAGAAGGGCGCGCCGGTATTACGCGGCAATGGGTCACTGACCAATGCCTTATTGAAGCGCCTGCCATTTGCGCTGACTAAAGCACAGGAACGCGCCTACAGCGAAATCTGCGCGGATCTGAATGAAAGCCACCCGATGCAGCGGCTGCTGCAGGGTGATGTGGGTAGCGGCAAGACCATTGTTGCAGCACTCGCCGCGTGCCAGGCGATTGAAGCGGGTTACCAGGTCGCGTTTATGGCACCGACCGAATTGCTCGCAGAACAGCACTACAACAAATTGATCGAATGGCTCGAGCCCTTGGGCATCAAGATTGCCTGGCTATCGGGCAGCCAGAAGAAAGCTGATCGCTCGGCTCAGCTTTCGGGTACCGCTTCGGATGCGCAGCTGATTGTGGGTACGCACGCGCTCATTGAAGACACGGTCGACTTTTCAAAGTTGGGCCTCGTCATCATCGATGAACAGCACCGCTTCGGCGTGGCGCAACGACTGGCCCTTCGTCAAAAGGGTAATAACCCGCACCAACTGATGATGTCGGCGACGCCGATTCCGCGCACATTAGCCATGAGCTATTTCGCCGACCTGGATTGCTCGGTGATCGACGAACTACCACCGGGGCGCACGCCGATCCGCACCCGACTGATCGCCGATCTGCGTCGGGACGAGATCATTATGGCAATTCGCAACGCCATTGCCGCAGGCGAACAATGTTATTGGGTGTGCCCGCTCATTGAAGAATCCGAGACGCTGGAACTGCAGACGGCCATCGACACCCATGCCTTACTCAGCGAGGCATTGCCCGAATACCAGGTCGGGCTGGTGCATGGCCGACTTAAGGCCGACGAGAAGGCCAAGACGATGCGTGCTTTTGCTGATGGCTCGGTGCAGCTGCTGGTAGCCACCACCGTCATTGAAGTGGGGGTCGATGTGCCTAATGCCAGCCTGATGGTGATTGAACACGCCGAACGTTTTGGCCTCGCCCAGTTACACCAGTTACGCGGCCGGGTTGGGCGGGGTCAACGCGAGAGCACCTGCATTCTGATGTTCGGACAAGCGCTCTCCCAAACGGCCAAGG
>CALKUR010000008.1 GCA_937996725.1 uncultured Dechloromonas sp.
CCTGACCATCGGTCAGGCGGCCGTCATCCAGCACCTGCAGCAGCACATTGAACACGTCCGGGTGGGCCTTCTCGACTTCGTCGAGCAGGATCACGCTGTACGGATTGCGTCGTACGGCTTCGGTCAGATAACCACCTTCGTCATAGCCGACATAGCCCGGCGGCGCGCCGATCAAACGAGCGACCGAGTGCTTCTCCATGAATTCGCTCATGTCGAGGCGGATCAGGTGATCTTGCGAGTCGAAGAGGAACTCAGCCAAGGCCTTGGTAAGCTCGGTCTTACCGACACCCGTGGGGCCCAGGAACAGGAAGGAACCGTACGGACGGTTCGGATCTGATAGGCCGGCGCGCGAGCGGCGGATGGTTTCCGATACCAGACGCACGGCTTCGTTCTGACCGATGACGCGGTTGTGCAAATAGCTTTCCATCTGCAGCAGCTTGGCGCGCTCGCCTTCCATCATCTTGGACACTGGGATACCCGTTGCACGCGAGACGACTTCGGCGATTTCTTCGGCACCAACTTCCGTCCGCAGCAGCTTGTGCTTGGTGGCTTCAGCGTTCGCCGCATCGCCCTTACTTTCGGCAGCTTTCAGCTTGGCTTCGAGTTCCGGCAGCTTGCCGTACTGCAGCTCAGCCAGTTTGTCGAACTGACCCTTGCGTTGCAGCTCGGCCATTTGCAGGCGCAGCTTTTCGATCTCTTCGCGCACTTGCGACGAGCCCTGCAGCGTCGACTTCTCGGCGCGCCAGATTTCATCCAGATCGGCGTATTCCTTGCCGAGCGTGTTGATCTCTTCTTCGATCAGCGCCAGACGCTTCTGCGAGGCTTCGTCTTTTTCTTTCTTGACGGCTTCGCGCTCGATCTTGAGCTGGATCAGACGACGGTCGAGCTTGTCCATCTGCTCCGGCTTGGAATCAATTTCCATCTTGATCTTGGCGGCAGCTTCGTCGATCAGATCAATGGCCTTATCCGGCAGGAAGCGGTCGGTAATGTAACGGTGCGAGAGTTCGGCGGCGGCCACGATGGCCGGGTCGGTAATCTCAACGCCATGGTGCACTTCATAGCGCTCCTGCAGACCGCGCAGAATGGCGATGGTCGATTCGACGGAGGGCTCTTCCACCATCACCTTCTGGAAGCGGCGCTCCAGAGCGGCATCTTTCTCGACGTACTTACGGTACTCGTCGAGCGTGGTGGCACCGATGCAATGCAGTTCGCCGCGAGCGAGCGCAGGCTTCAGCATATTGCCGGCATCCATCGCACCTTCGGCCTTACCAGCGCCGACCATGGTGTGGATTTCATCGATGAAGAGAATAATCTTGCCCTCCTCGGCGGCGATGTCCTTGAGCACAGCCTTCAGACGCTCTTCGAATTCACCGCGGTACTTGGCACCGGCCAGCAGCGCGGCCATGTCGAGCGACAGTACCTTCTTACCCTTTAGGGTTTCCGGCACCTCTTCGTTAATGATGCGTTGAGCTAGCCCTTCGACAATGGCGGTTTTACCCACACCTGGTTCGCCGATGAGGACTGGGTTGTTCTTGCTGCGGCGTTGCAGGATCTGGATAGAACGGCGGATTTCGTCATCACGGCCGATCACCGGATCTAGCTTGCCCAGGCGGGCACGCTCGGTCAGATCGAGGCAGTATTTCTTGAGGGCTTCGCGCTGGCTTTCGGCGTCCGACGAATCAACGTTCTGGCCACCGCGCACGGCCTGAATGGCCAGCTCCAGCGACTTGCGGTTCAACCCGTTGTCGCGGCATAGACGGCCAGTTTCGCCCTTGTCATCACACAGGGCGAGCAGAAAAAGCTCAGAGGCAATGAACTGGTCGCCACGCTTGGCAGCTTCCTTGTCGCAGAGGTTGAGCAGGTTGCCCAGGTCGCGCGAAGCTTGCATTTCACCATCCGTGCCCTGCACCTGCGGCAGACGCTTGACCAGCGCTTCGGTTTCGCGGGCAAGCGCGGTCACATTCACGCCGGCGCGCTCAAGCAGCGAACGGATCCCACCATCCGACTCCTGAATCATGGCCAGCAGCAAATGGGCCGGCTCAATGAAGCCACAGTCGTTGGCGAGTGCAATGCTCTGGGCATCGGCCAGAGCCTGTTGGAACTTGGTGGTCAGTTTATCGAATCGCATAGTCATCCTTGTATTCTTATATTTAGCGTCCGGACGCCCGAACGCCATGATCTTTTGGCAATATGTAGGCTAAATCTGCTTTTTCAAGTCGCGTAGACCCGTTTCATTGAAGTTTAGCCCCAATCAGGAACAAACAACATGAACCCCATGGCGCC
>CALKUR010000009.1 GCA_937996725.1 uncultured Dechloromonas sp.
TACTACGGCCCGCATTCTCCGCATCATGTCCATGATGGTGATGATGGCCATCGCCTTCGTGGTGGTGATCATGGCGTAATAACGCGATCTTTTCTAATAAGAAAAATCCTAGCAATCCCGCTAACAAAGTAGCAAACAAAAGTTGTGGCTTTGCGCCTGGCATGCTGAATGCCTCAGGTAATGAGTGAAGCAATGCGGTAGCCAGCAAGATACCCACCGACAAACTCACCATGTTGTTTACCATCTTTGACAGCAATGCCAAAGAGCAACTGGCAGCTACCAATACGCTGGCAGTTCCTGCCAGCGCGGTAACTAAAAGAATGGTTTGTAAAACTGACATGTGGATTAAGCCACGCCGTTCTTCTTAAACCAAGCTAAGCACTTTTCCCAACCATCTTTTGCAGGACCCTCACGATAAGTAGCGCGGTAGTCTGCATGGAAGGCATGCGGTGCATCTGGATACACTTCGATCAGCGATGCTTTAGCAGCTGGATTTTTCGGGGCCGCTTGAGCCAGTGCAGTACGCATTTGCTCAACGCTTTCCAAAGAAATGCCAGTATCAGCCCCGCCATACAAACCAAGCACTGGCGCTTTCAAATCTGCCGCAATATCGACTGGATGACGTGGGTTACCTTCAGTCTTCTCGCCAATGACACGGCCATACCAAGCAACACCTGCACGAACCTGCGGCAAGGTAGCGGCGAGCCAAGTAATGCGACCACCCCAACAGAAGCCAGTCACACCAACCTTTTTGAGATCTCCGCCATTTTTACCGGCCCAAACCAATGCCGCCTGAAAATCGATAAGCACCTGCTCATCGGTTGTTTTGGCCACAATATTTTTCTGAATCTCTGCAACTGTTCCATAAGAATTTGGATCGCCAGCGCGAACGAATTTCTCGGGAGCAATCGCAAGATAGCCAAGCTTGGCAAAACGTCTTGTGATGTCAGCAATATATTCGTGCACACCAAAAATCTCGCTCACGACGATCACCACAGGTAGCGACCCTTTTGATGTTTCAGGACGAGATACATAGGCCGGCATCTGAAAACTGCCAACTGGAATCATCTGCTCGCCTGCTTTGATGCCCTTAAAATCCGTTTCAATGGCAGCAGCCATAACTGGATCAGATGCCGCTACAAATCCTACGCCGATTGCTGTAGCCCCAATGGCTGATGTCTTCATAAAATTGCGTCGACTATTTTGAATTTCTTTACTCATTTTTTGTCTCC
>CALKUR010000010.1 GCA_937996725.1 uncultured Dechloromonas sp.
GGGTGCGGGGTATGCAGTGGCTGGCGGTCAGCGGCATGCTGATTGGCCTGTTTCTGATCATCGAGCCCTGGGAAATTGAGTCAGGTTGGTTAAGCAATGTGTGCGGTATCGGCGCTGCCGTATTCTGGGCAATGGGCACGGTGCTGGTTAAAGCATTACGCCGTCAGCAACAGGTGAGCCTATTGTCCCTGACCGCCTGGTCGAATCTCATCGGGTGCGTTCCGGTGGGGCTGATCGCTAGCTTGGCAGACGAACCGCCGATTCAATGGACGCCTGAGTTTTTGGTCATCGTACTGGTGTTGACGCTGATTAGTACGGCCTTTTGCTGGTGGCTGTGGACATCGATTCTGGATCGGGTGCCGGCCTGGGAGGCGAGCTTGCTGGTTTTAGGCACACCGGTGATTGCGATTGTCTCTTCCCGCGCGGTGCTGGGGGAGGCGTTCAGCCGTTACGAAATTGCCGGCATTCTGTTGATTGGCTCGGGGCTGCTGTTGCTCTCGTTTGTGAGCTGGATACGCGAACGTCGCATGAGGTCTTCCTGAGAGTCGTTATCATCAACGAGATAGTGGTTGACAAGCCCATAGGGCGGGAAGACACTGACAAAGCTGTCACTTCAAATTCATTCAAGGAGTCGCGATATGTCCATGAGTCGTCGTAAGTTTATTCTGGGTTCGGTTGCTGCCGGTTCTGCCATGGCGATGATGCGTACGGCAACGGCGGCAGATGCGCCGATGGTGAGCGAAGCTGATCCTCAAGCCAAGTCGCTGGGCTATGTGGCCAATGCGAGCAAGGCTGATAAAGCCAAGTTCCCGAAGTTTGCTGCGGGTCAAGCCTGTTCGAACTGCTCCCTGTATCAGGGTAAAGCCGGTGGCGCATCGGGTCCGTGCCCAATCTTCGCGGGCAAGCAAGTGGCCTCGGGCGGTTGGTGCTCGGCCTACGTGAAGAAGGCCTAAGTCGCTTATTGGGGTGCCGCTGGCGGTGCCCGCAAAAAGCCGGTCGGAATCGACCGGCTTTTTTGTCGCCCGGTGTTTGACGCATTAGAATGCACTCTTTTGAAATTGTGCCGCCCATGGATTTGTTCATCCGCATCCTCGAAGTGATTTTTCCGGTCATCGCCGTAGTCGGCGTCGGTGCCTGGGCGGGGCGTTTCCATCAGCCGGAAATGGCCGTGGCCAATCGCCTGAACATGGATTACTTCACGCCGGCCATGGTATTTACGGTGTTGGCCAATGGCGATTTTCACGTCCGAGAATTTGCCTGGTTGGCCATTGCGGCCGCGCTCGCCATGTTTGCGACGGGGCTGATCGGTTATGTCACCGCCCGTGTGTTGAACGAAGCGCCGAAGACCGTCGCGCTACCCATTATGATCAACAACAGCGGTAACCTCGGCATTCCGCTGGCGCTCCTCGCTTTTGGTAAAGAAGGCATGGCCGCCGCCGTGGTGTTGTTCCTGGTATCGAATACGATTCACTTCAGTATTGGTCCGTGGATTCTCGATCACAACGCCCGCGTCTCCGCCGTCTGGAAAACGCCGGTGCTGATCGCCGCGGGATTGGGCATGGCCTGCAACTTGCTTGAAGTGCATATCTGGGCGCCACTGATGTTTGCCTTGCGGATGCTCGGCGATATCTCGGTGCCGTTGATGCTCTTCGCGCTCGGCGTGCGTTTGTGCGATGTACGTTTCTCGGAAAGCACGACGAGCTTGGTGGCTGCGGTCGTGAGGCCGGTTTCGGGTATTGCGACGGCCGCCTTCTTTGGTTGGGCGATGGATCTACCGCCGCTGCAGACGGCGGAGCTGATTCTGTTCGGGTCGTTACCGCCGGCGGTGATGAACTATATGTTTGCCGAGCGCTATAACCAGGAGCCGCACAAGGTGGCCTCGATCGTGATGATCGGCAACATCGCAGGATTGATCTTTATTCCGCTCGCGTTGCTGATCGTTTTGCCGCGTTAAAACTTGATGGGTTTTTCGCCAGCGTAGAGGCTTTCAACGGTTTCGCGGGGGCGTACCAGATGCATCTTCGTGCCATCAATGAGTACTTCGGCCGCACGTGGGCGCGTGTTGTAGTTCGAACTCATCACCATGCCGTAAGCGCCGGCCGATAGCACGGCCAGTAGATCGCCCTGCTGTAACGCGAGCGGACGGGCCTGGCCGAGGAAGTCACCGGTTTCGCAGACCGGGCCCACGATGTCATAGGTGCGCGTTTCGCCGGCATGCGGTGCTACCGGCACGATGTCGTGCCACGCTTCATAGAGTGCCGGGCGTGCCAGATCGTTCATGGCGGCATCGACGATGGCGAAGTGTTTGTCTTCGCCATGCTTGAGAAATTCGACTTGGGTGAGCAGTACGCCGGCATTGCCGACGAGGCGGCGACCCGGTTCCAGCAGTACGCGTAGGCCGCGACCAGTCAGGCGGTCGAGCAGCGGGCGCAAGTAATCGGCCACGACGGGCTCGGTCTGGCCTTCGTGATAGTAGATGCCTAGGCCGCCACCCAGATCGATGTGATGTAGGTGAATGCCTTCGGCTTTGAGCGTATCGACCAGCGGCAAAATGCGCTCCAGCGCTTCGACAAACGGCGAGGGGTCGAGCAGCTGCGAACCGATGTGACAGTCGATGCCGCTGACTTCGATCGACGGCAGCGAAGCCGCGTGACGATACAGCGCCAGCGCATCGGTGATCGGCACGCCGAATTTGTTTTCTTTGAGGCCGGTGGAAATATACGGATGTGTTTTGGCATCGACGTCCGGGTTCACGCGCAGGCTGATGGGTGCTCGCTTGCCGATGCGGGCGGCCACGGCTGCCAAGCGTTCCAGCTCGCTGGCCGATTCGACGTTGAAGCAGAGGATGCCCGCATTCAGCGCGGCTTCCATTTCGGTTTCGGTTTTGCCGACGCCCGAGAAAACGATTTTCTGCGGGTTGCCACCGGCGGCAAGGACGCGCGCCAGTTCGCCACCCGAGACGATGTCGAAACCCGAACCGAGTTGCGCGAATAGGCTGAGCACACCAAGGTTGCTGTTGGCTTTAACGGCAAAACACACCAGACCGTCTTGGCCGGCCGGGTGCGCGGCCAGCGTATCGGCGAAGGCCTGATAGGCATCGGTGAGTGCGGCACGCGAATACACATAGGTTGGCGTGCCGTATGTTGCGGCGATGGCCTGTAGATCCACGCCTTCAAAGTGCAGGTGCTGGTCTTGATCGTTGAGGTGGCGGCTATGCGGGAATGAACGAGCAGACATGGCGGGTGCGAATGAGATTAAAACTGGGAGCCGTCGAGAATCATCTCGGCGGGACTATCGGTGGCGGGGTTACGCAGGGCGGCCGCCGGAATGGTTTTCTCGGCCTGCTGTTTGGCCGCGGCCTGGGCTTTGGCATCTTCCGAACCGGCCGGCGGTTGGGCGTTCGGCAACTGGTTCGGCGCCAGATACAGGCCGCCTTTGACACCGCAGGCGGTGAGCAGGGCGCTCAGCGCCAGCGTCAGCAGCGTGCGGCACAGGACGGGTACAAAGGCAGATTTCATGCGGCGATGTTATCACGCGGGCCATGCCATCACGGCGCGCTCGGGCTAGAATTCGGCCATCCCTTCGAGATTGACGAGCCCCACCATGGATGACAAAGAATTTGCCGAGCGTTGCCAACAGGAACTGGCTGTGATTGAAGCGGCGGTTGAAGCCGCCGCTGAAACTTCGGACATCGATTTTGAAACGCAGGGCGGCATTCTGGAAGTGGAATGCGGCGACGGGAGCAAGGTGATCGTGAGTCCGCACGGTATTGCCAAAGAGATCTGGGTGGCGGCTAAATCAGGCGGCTTCCACTTCCGTTACGATGCGGCAGCGGGCGCGTGGATCGATACCCGATCGGGTGATGCGCTTCGTGCACGCCTGGTCGAGATCCTGAAACAACAAGGCCAGGTCGCTTTAGATCTCAGCTGAACCTGGCCTGATGTTGTGTGGCGGTCGACGGTTTTAGTCGACGGCTTTGCCGCCGGCGTCGGGCGGTTCGGGCTCAACGCTCGTTGGGACCTGGCCGCGAAAGAAATATTCTTTGGCCGTGCCACCCTTACGATTGCTCGAGACATCCACCGCGACCACATCTTCCGGCGGCGGTTGCGTACCTTGCGGGACGCCTTGCAGCGCCGTTTCCATGGTGCCGATCCAGATCGGCAGTGCCGCCTGGCCACCGGTTTCGCCGTTGCCCAGGTTGCGCGGCTGATCGAAGCCCATCCAGGCACAACCCGCGATGGTGAGTTGGTAACCGCAGAACCAGGCGTCGACGTGTTCGTTGGTGGTGCCGGTCTTGCCGGCCAGGTCGGTGCGTTTCAGTATGGCTGAGGCCTTGGCCGCGGTACCGTAAATCGTGACGTCGCGCAGCATGCTGTCCATGACGAAGGCGTTACGCGCTTCAATGACTCGCGGGGCAGTGTCGCCGGCGATGACCGGTTGTGCCTGCGCCAAGATGGTGCCCTTCTCATCGCGGATCTCTTGCACGATGTACGGGTTCACCAGATAGCCGCCGTTGGCGAATACGGTGTAGGCGCGCGCCATTTGCCAGGGCGTGACCGAACCGGCACCGAGTGCCATCGTCAAGTACGGCGGGTGCTTCTCGGCTTCGAAGCCGAAGCGGGTCACGTACTCTTGCACAAACTTCACGCCCGACGCCTGCAGGATGCGGATCGAGACCATGTTCTTGGATTTAGCCAGTGCGGTGCGTAGACGCATCGGGCCTTCGTACTTGCCGTCGTAGTTTTTCGGCGACCAGGCGATCGAGCCAGTCTCCGATGCGCCGATGCTGATCGGGCTATCTTCCACAATGCTGGCGGGCGTAAAGCCACGCTCCAGCGCGGCCGAATAAATGAACGGCTTGAACGAGGACCCTGGCTGACGCCAAGCCTGCGTGATGTGGTTGTACTTGTTCAGCGTGTAGTCAAAGCCGCCGACCAGCGCCAGCACGGCGCCATCTTTCGGTGCCATGGCCACGAAGCCGGCTTGCACTTCCGGTAGCTGGCTCAGTTGCCAGATGCCTTTGTCGTCTTTGATCACGCGCACGACCGCCCCCGGACGCAGGCGCTTATTGGCCGGGGCCTTGTCGCTCATCATCGGTTGGGCGATCTTGATCTGATCACCGGTGAGGATCATCGGATCGCCGCCGCGCACCGCGATGCGGATCTTCTGTGGGTCGATCGCCAGAATCACGGCCGGCTTGAGCAGATCGGAATCCGGGTAGTTGGACAGCAGATCGTCGACGTCGTCGTCTTCATTCTTCAGCTTCGTCAGATCGACAAAACCTTCGGCCCCGCGGTAACCATGACGCTTGTCATAGGCTTGGACCGCATTGCGCATGGCGCGGTAAGCCGCTTCCTGATCCGACTTTTTCAGCGTGGTGATGACGGTGAGGCCGCGCGTGTAAAGATCTTGCGGGAACAGATCGGCCGTCATCTGGCGCGCCATTTCAGCCACGTAGTCGGCGTGTACGGCGAACTCGTTGGCGTGGCGTTTGACGTTCAGGGGCTCGTTCAGCGCGGTTTCGTATTGGGCATCGTTCAGATACTTCAGGTCGTGCATCCGGCGCAGCACATATTGCTGACGGATCTTGGCGCGCTTCGGGTTGACGACCGGGTTATAGGCCGATGGGGCTTTGGGTAGGCCGGCCAGCATGGCCGCTTCGGCCGGCGTTAGCTGCTCCAGCGATTTGCCGTAATAGATCTGCGCCGCCGAGGCAAAGCCGTAGGCGCGTTGACCCAGATAGATCTGGTTGATGTAAAGCTCGAGGATCTGATCCTTGCTCAGGTTCTTTTCGATCTTGAGCGCCAGCAGCACTTCGTAGAGTTTGCGGGTGACGGTTTTTTCCGACGACAGGAAGAAGTTGCGCGCCACCTGCATGGTGATGGTGGAGGCGCCTTGCTTCTTGCCGCCGGATACCAAGTTGGCAGCCGCCGCACGGGCGAAGCCGAACAGATCGACACCCGAGTGCTCGTAGAAGCGATCATCTTCAGCGGCCAGGATGGCCTGCTTCAGGACTTCCGGTACCTGGTTGATCTTGACCACTTGGCGACGCTCTTCGCCGAACTCGCCGATGAGCGCGCCATCGGCGGTGTAGACCCGCAACGGCATCTTCGGTTTGTAGTCGGTCAATACATCCAGCGATGGCAGCTGCGGGTAGGCAAATGCCACCAGCACACCACCCAGGCTAAAGCCGATGATGGTGAACAGTGCGACGATAACCAGAAATTTGTTGAGCCAGCGCAAGATGATGATCCGTAAAGAGATTCCAGGATTATACGGGAGCGGATTAAGGCAGCCTTAGGGGTGCCTTAATCCGCCCGGCTTAGACTTTCCGGTAGACCTCGGCACCGGTCTTCACGAACTCGATGGCCTTGGCTTCCATGCCTTTTTCCAACGCTTCGGTTTCGCCGATGCCTTGCTGTGCGGCGAAGTCGCGCACATCCTGCGTGATCTTCATCGAGCAGAAGTGCGGGCCACACATCGAGCAGAAGTGGGCGACCTTGGCCGATTCTTTGGGCAGCGTCTCGTCGTGGAACTCGCGCGCCTTGTCTGGATCGAGGCCAAGGTTGAACTGGTCGTCCCAACGGAATTCGTAGCGGGCTTTGGAGAGCGCGTTGTCACGAATCTGGGCACCCGGGTGCCCCTTAGCTAAGTCGGCGGCATGAGCAGCCAGCTTGTAAGTGATGATGCCTTCTTTGACATCGTCTTTGTCTGGCAGACCCAGGTGTTCCTTCGGCGTGACGTAGCAGAGCATCGCCGTGCCGTACCAACCGATCATGGCAGCGCCGATGCCACTGGTGATGTGGTCGTATCCCGGGGCGATGTCGGTGGTGAGCGGGCCCAGCGTGTAGAACGGGGCTTCATCACACCACTCCAGTTGCAGATCCATGTTCTCTTTGATCAGTTGCATCGGCACATGGCCGGGGCCTTCGATCATCACCTGCACATCGTGCTTCCAGGCGATCTGGGTCAGTTCGCCCAATGTCTTCAGTTCGCCGAGTTGGGCGTCATCGTTGGCGTCGTAAATTGAACCGGGGCGCAGGCCGTCGCCCAGCGAGAAGGCCACGTCGTAGGCTTTCATGATTTCGCAGATCTCTTCGAAGTGCGTGTAGAGGAAGCTTTCTTTGTGATGCGCCAGACACCACTTGGCCATGATCGAGCCGCCGCGCGAGACGATGCCGGTCATGCGGTTGGCCGTCATCGGGATATAGCGCAGCAGTACACCGGCGTGAATGGTGAAGTAGTCGACGCCCTGTTCGGCTTGTTCAATGAGCGTGTCACGGAACAGTTCCCAGGTGAGGTCTTCGGCCTTGCCATCGACTTTTTCCAGCGCCTGGTAGATGGGCACGGTGCCAATGGGTACCGGCGAGTTACGGATGATCCACTCGCGCGTTTCGTGAATGTTCTTGCCGGTCGAGAGATCCATGACGGTATCGCCGCCCCAGCGGATCGACCAGGTCATCTTGTCGACTTCTTCGCTGATCGACGAACCCAGTGCCGAGTTGCCGATGTTGGCGTTGATCTTCACCAGGAAGTTGCGGCCGATGATCATCGGTTCGCTTTCCGGGTGGTTGATGTTGTTTGGAATGATGGCGCGGCCGCGGGCGACTTCGTCACGTACAAACTCCGGCGTGATGACCGGCGGGATCGATGCACCGAAGTTCTGTCCTGGATGTTGGCGACCCAGCAACTTGGCGAGACGTTCGCCTTGCGGGCCCGAGTTCTTCAGATCAGCCAGGTATTTCTCGCGGTGCATGTTTTCACGGATGGCGATGTATTCCATCTCCGGCGTGATGATGCCTTTGCGGGCATAGTGCATCTGCGAGACGTTGGCACCTGCCTTGGCGCGGCGGGGCTTGCGATGCAGCCCCGGGAAACGCAGCTCATCCAGCGCTTTATCACCGGCCCGTTCGCGACCGAAGTCGGAGGTCAGGTCGTTCAGCACTTCCGTATCGCCACGCTCTTCGATCCATTGTTGGCGCAATGCGGGCAAGCCGGCGCGGATATCAATCTTGGCGCAGGGGTCCGTGTAGGGGCCGGAGCAGTCGTACACATAGATCGGGGGGTTCTTTTCGCCGCCCATGCCGGTCGGTGTATCCGACTGCGAGATCTCGCGCATCGGGACTTGAATGTCCGGACGCGAACCTTCGATGTAGACCTTGCGCGAATTCGGTAGCGGCGCGATGGCGGCTTCGTCGACGTGGGCCTGGTTGGCAACGAATGGTTGTTTGGCGTTCATAGGGTTTCCTTAATGATTCTCTGTGAGTTTTTGATGTGGCGTTATTCGGCGATGCACAGGGCATGCGTATGGTGAACAGGGCCGTGGCCGGTCTGAGGTGTACGACTAATTTTTAATTCATCGGCGCGGCGAATCGCCTGTTGCAGCCACGCGTGTGCATGGGTAACGGCAGCCGGGATATCTTCGCGTTGCGGTAGCAGTGCCGTGATCGCGGCCGATAGCGCGCAGCCAGTGCCATGCGTATGTCGTGTATCGAAACGTTCGGCGCGTAGTTCGATCATGCGATCGCCATCGTAGAGCAGGTCGATGAGTTCGCCGCCGGGTAGGTGGCCGCCCTTGAGCAGAACCCAGCGATTGTTTTCCTGACGCAGCAGCCGGTGCAGACGTTCGCAGGTACGCGTCATTTCCTTCGCCGTTTCCGGACCGCGTTCGTCGAGCAACGCGCCGGCTTCCGGTAGATTCGGTGTGAGCACGCGCGCTAGCGGCACAAGCGCATCACGCAGCAAGCCTGTCGCTTCTTTGTTGAGCAGCGCGTCGCCGCTTTTGGCGATCATGACCGGGTCGAGCACGAGGTTGTCCTGGCCATGTTTGGCTAATTTTTCTGCGACCATCTGTACGTTCGCCGCCTGACCGAGCATGCCGGTTTTAACGGCAGCGATCTCAACATCGGCGAGCAAGGTATCGATTTGTGCGCCGATGAATTCGGCCGACGGCAATTGCACGGCGGTGACGCCTTGCGTGCTTTGTGCGGTGAGACCAGCCACCACGCCGCAGCCGTAAGCGCCGAGCGCGGTAAAGGTTTTAATGTCGGCCAAGAGCCCGGCGCCACCACTCGGGTCCACGCCGGCAATCGACAATACTTTGGGCGGCGCCCCGTTGAATAGACGACACGCGCCACCCGTGCTGCTGTCGCGCGGATCGGGTGTAGCCATGGCGGTCATCAAATCAAGAATCATTCGTTTCCCTACGCCGGTACGAACCGGATCAGGTGCCAAGGGTCTCTCTCAGCCCGCAAGGCGGGCACCCCCAACGATTGGAAAGCGGCCGGGTTTTGCTGGCCGCGCAGAAGACTGAAATTAAAGGAAAACCCCGCGAACTGCAAGCGCGGGGCCGGGTTTTTCGTTAGTGGCCCAGTTTGGCAAACTCAGCATCGGCCGCCGCAATGGTCGCGTCGATGTCGGCCGGCGTATGGGTGGCGCTGACAAAGCCGGCCTCAAAGGCCGACGGGGCGAAGTAATGGCCTTCGCCAGGCGTGTCTAGCATGGCGTGGAAGAAGCGGTTGAAGCGCGCCGTATCGGCCTGCATGACCTCGGCATAGTTGGTCGGCGGGGCCTCGCTGAAATACAGGCCGAACATACCGCCCACGGCCTGTGCCGAAAACGCCACGCCATGCTTGCGGGCGGCGGCGGCCAGGCCGTCGGTGAGCTGACGGGTGCGCTGGGCCAGCGATTCGTAAAAACCCGGCGCACGCAGTTTCTTCAGCGTGGTTAGACCCGCGGCCACGGCCACCGGGTTGCCCGACAACGTGCCGGCCTGATAAACCGGACCCAGCGGTGCCAGACAGGTCAGGATATCTTTACGGCCCCCGAAGGCGGCCAGCGGCATACCGCCACCGACGATCTTGCCCAGCGTGGTGAGATCGGGGGTGATGCCATAGTGGCCTTGCACCCCTTGCAGCCCGACGCGGAAGCCGGTCATGACTTCGTCAAAAATCAGGACGGCACCCACGCGGGTGCAGCCATTGCGCAGCGCTTGCAGGAACGCCTTGCCCGGATCGACCAGATTCATGTTGCCGGCGATGGGCTCGACGATGACGGCGGCCAGTTTGTCGGCGTATTTTTCAACGGCTTCATTGAAAGCGGCGATGTCGTTATACGGTAGCACCAGCGTGTGTGCGGCCACATCGGCCGGCACGCCGCCCGATGACGGGTTGCCGAAGGTGAGTAGGCCGGAACCGGCTTTGACCAGGAGACTGTCGGCGTGGCCGTGATAGCAGCCTTCGAACTTGATGATGAGATCGCGGCCGGTGAAACCGCGCGCCAGACGAATCGCGCTCATGGTCGCTTCGGTGCCCGACGAGACCAGGCGGACCATTTCCAACGACGGCAATAGTTCGCAGAGCAGATCGGCCATCTCGACTTCGGCACCGGTGGGTGCGCCAAAAGTCAGGCCGCGGGCAGCGGTGGTCTGTACGGCTTCCAGGACATCTGGATCGGCGTGGCCCAGGATCAGCGGACCCCAGGACCCCACGTAATCGATATAGACCTTGCCGTCGGCATCGGTGACGCGCGGGCCTTTGCCCGAAGCAAAGAAACGGGGCGTGCCGCCGACGCCGCGGAAGGCGCGGACGGGCGAGTTCACGCCGCCGGGAATATGGCGTTGGGCTTCAGCGAAGAGTTGTTCGTTACGACTGGTCATGAGCGGGACTCGATGCGAGAGGATTCAATAAAGGGTGTCAGGCAACCATGGGCTCGGCCAGAAACTGGCGGACCCGATCGTGGACGTGTTCCGGGGTGGCGGGGGCTTCTGGGGTGCCGAAGAGTTCGGAGATGAGTGCCACCGCATCGACCTTGCCGTCGAGGGCATCGACGTTATCCCGCGTGATGCCGCCGATACCGCAGATAGCGACCTGGTCACCCAGGGCCTGACGATACGCGTCGAGTTGCGCCAGGCTGACTTTGCGTGCCGCGGGTTTGGTCGGCGAATCGAAGCAGGCACCAAACGCGACATAGCTTGCGCCATCGGCCACGGCTTGTTGCGCTAGCGCCAGATCGTTGTAACAAGAGGCACCGATGATGGTGCCCGGCGGTAACAGCCGACGGGCATCGTGCACATGGCCATCCGTGCCGCCCAGATGCACGCCATCGGCACCACAGGCGACGGCCAGCACCACATCATCGTTGACGATGAGTTTGGCACCATATTGGCGACACAGTGCTGCTAATGCCCGGCCGCGGGTGAGCATCAGCGGCATGGGGCTGATTTTGTCCCGATACTGAAGCAATCGTACGCCGGCCGAGAGGGCGCTTTCCACCAGCGCCAGTAGGCGGGGTGTATCGGCCAAATCCGGAGTAATGGCGTAGAGGGGGCTGGGGAAGCGAAACACGGGTCGAAATAAGAAATCAGGTCTGGGATAGCCAAATCCACCAAAGGGTTGTCGTTAAAGAATGACAACGGGATGACAGCGGACTAGAGCTCGGTTAGGATGGCCGTATTGTATCAATCTGCTTTTCTACTTTTATCGAAGGTTTTGCCATGAGTGGTCAGTCTTACAAGTCCTGGATGTGTCTGGGCTGCGGCTTTATTTACGACGAAGAAGCCGGGTTGCCGGAAGATGGCATTGCGCCGGGCACCGTTTGGGCCGATGTGCCGATGAACTGGGTCTGCCCGGAATGTGGTCTTCGTAAAGAAGACTTCGAGATGATCGAACTCTGATCATCGAATAAGCCGGGGCCGAGGGTGAGCATTCAGACGATACTGGTGGTGGAACCCTCTCCGGTGGAGCGGGCGCAAATTGCCAGTACGTTGTCGGGTGCCGGCTACCAGGTGACCGTGGCCGCTGACGGTGAAGAAGGTGTCGGCATTGCCAAGCGAGAATACCCGGATCTGATTCTGATGGAAGTCGTGATGCCGGGGTTGAATGGGTACCAGGCGACGCGTGCCTTAACCCGCAGCGAAGACGACCGTCTGGCGCGCACGCCGATTATTCTGGTCTCTGCCAAGGGGCAAGATACCGATAAGGTTTGGGGTCTGCGGCAAGGCGCGATTGATTATCTGGTCAAACCCGTGACGGATGACGAACTGCTGACGCGGATTGCGGATATCTAAACAACAACGCGTTTGAATTGATGGCCGGGTTACCCCGGTTTTTTTACGTCGGTAGTTTCACCCGTCGCGGCTTTGAAGCGGGCCAGCGTGCGTTGCCGTGCTTCGGCATGGTCGACCACGGGCATCGGATAATCGCGCCCGATCAGCACACCGCATTCGGCCTGCACCTCGGCTGGCATGGTCCACGGTGCGTGAATGTATTTGTCCGGCACGTTGGCGAGTTCGGGTACATAACGGCGGATGAATTTGCCTTGCAGGTCGAAACGTTCTGACTGCGTGACCGGATTGAAAATGCGGAACCACGGCTGGGCGTCGCAGCCGGTGGAGGCCGACCATTGCCAGCCGCCGTTGTTGGCTGAGAGATCGAAGTCGAGTAGCCATTGCGCGAACCAGGCTTCGCCGTCGCGCCAATCGAGCCCGAGGTCTTTGGTATAGAACGAAGCGCTCACCATGCGTAGTCGGTTATGCATCCAGCCGGTTTTGAGCAGCTGACGTTGCGCGGCGTCGACCAGTGGGTAACCGGTATTGCCCTGACACCAGGCGTCGTGCCACGTGGGCTCCGTATCCCACGCGATGGTATCGAAGGCCGGCTTGAACGCGTGGCCAATCGCGTGCGGGAAGTGATGCAGGATCGCGAAATAGAAGTCGCGCCAGATGAGTTCATTCAGCCAGCCGAGCGCACCTTCCGTGCCTTCGCGCCAGGCGCGGCCAGCCAGTTCACGTATCGAGACGGTGCCGAAGCGCAGATGCGCTGAGAGATACGACACACCTTTGACGGCAGGAAAGTCGCGCGCGGTTTTATAGGTGTCGATGCGGGTGAAGAAGTCTTCTATGCGTTCGCGGCCGCCCCGCATGCCGGGCACGATGCCGATCTTTTGGAGATCGGTGGGTTCGAAGCCGATGTCGGCCAAGCTGGGGACGCCGGTGGCTAAGGGGGATGTGCTCAGGTGGTCGAAGTAACGTTCGACCGGATACGGGCGCACATAGAAATCGCCATCGCTCAGTGCGGCCTTTTTGTACCAGGCATTTTTGTAAGGGGTGAACACCGTAAAAGGTTTTCCGGCCTGAGTGAGCACCTCGTCCATTTCGAAGATCGCCTGATCCTTGAAACTGTGAAATGCGATATTGTCTAAGGCCAAGGTCTGCGCCACATCGTCGTCGCGTAGCACGGCGGTGGGTTCGTAATCCCGGTTGATGTACACCGCACCCACGTCGAGGGCGCGGGCGAGCGCAGGGATCTCGGCACGGGGCTGGCCATGACGCACGATGAGCGCGCCGCCAACCTCGCACAATGCCGCATTCAGATCGACCAACGACTCGCGAATAAATTCGACACGGCGGTCGTTACGCGGCAGCAGATCCAGAATGTCGCGATCAAACACGAAGGCCACGTACACGCGTGTGTGACGGCGCAGCGCGTGGTAGAGCGCGGCGTGGTCCGTCAGGCGCAAATCACGGCGCAGCCAGACGAGGGCTGGGCGCGAGTCAGAATCTAAAGTTTTCAAGGTGTTCGAAGCGATTTGGGGCGACATTTGCGGTAGAATACGCGACATGATCGCTTCCAGCGAACCCTCGAACGCAGAAGTCACACAATCGTCGGGGATGGCAGAGTCTGCCACCTGGCTGCGAGGGCATTTTCTGGTGGCTATGCCGGGCATGTCGGATCCCCGTTTCGCCCACAGCCTCATCTATCTCTGCGAACACTCCGGTAACGGTGCCATGGGTATTGTGGTGAACAAGCCCACGGACATGACGCTCGCCTCGTTGTTCGAACGCGTCGACCTTGAGAACCAGCCCGATCCCGAACTGGCCGGACAGCCGGTGCTGTTCGGCGGCCCGGTACAGCTGGATCGCGCCTTTGTCCTGCATAAGCCCGCCAAACCCTGGCAGGCCACCATGCAAATTACCGATAAGATCGCGCTGACCAGTTCCAAAGATATTCTGGAATCGGTCGGCGGCGAGACCGAGCCTGCCGCAATGCTGGTCGCGCTGGGTTACGCCGGCTGGGTGCCGGGACAACTCGACAACGAAATTCTGCAGAACGCCTGGCTGAGCGTGCCGGCCGACGACGAAATCCTCTTTGATCTGCCGTACGAAGAGCGGCTACCAGCGGCGCTCGCCAAGCTCGGCATCGGCTTCGATCGACTTTCGGGTGTGGCGGGTCATGCCTGAGGGCACCGTCATGGGCTTCGACTTTGGCACGGTGCGCATCGGCGTGGCGATTGGCGAAACCGTCACCGGTCTGGCGCACCCGCTGACGATGATCGCCAGCGAGCCCATCGCGCAACGTTTCGAGCAGATTGGTGCCTTGCTGGCCGAATGGCAGCCGCATCAGATCATTGTCGGCCTGCCCACCTCGCTGGATGGGGCCGAACACGACATGACGCAACGCTGCCGCCGCTTCGGCAACCAACTGCATGGTCGCTTCAATTTGCCGGTTGCTTGGGTCGATGAGCGCTTAAGTTCAGCCGAGGCTGAACAACGCCTGCAACAAGCCGGGCAGTCGGCGCGCGCGACCAAGGCGAACGTCGATGCCGTCGCCGCACAGATCCTGCTGCAGCAATGGCTGGATCAACACGCCCAACAGAAACAGATTCCTTCCGGAGGCATGCATGCCTGATTTGAACACGTTGCCCGACGCCGAGCAGCAGATTGCGGCGCTGGCGGAACAGCTCCGACTCGTCTTTGAACGCGCACCCGATACCGTACTGATTGGCGTGTTTACCGGCGGCGTCTGGATCGCCGAACGACTCTCGCAACTGTTGCCTTCGCATCCACCGGTGGGCAGTGTCGATATCTCGTTTTACCGTGATGACTTCAGCGAACGTGGGCTCAGTCCGAACGTGCAGCCGACCACGGTGCCGGTGGATATCGCCGGCAAACCGGTGATTCTGGTCGACGATGTGCTCTATACCGGCCGCACCACGCGGGCGGCGCTGAACGAACTATTCGACTACGGCCGACCGGGCAGCGTGCAACTCGCAGTGCTGGCCGATCGTGGCGGCCGACAGCTCCCGATCGCGGCCGATTTCTGCGCCTGGCAGATTGATCTGCCGGAGAACGCCAGCCTGGTGCTGGCCCGAACCCCCGCCGATGACCCGAATGGCCAACTGACCTGGAGCCTGGATGATGCTTGATCCGCAACTCGACGCCGACGGCAACCTGATCCACCTGCTCTCGACCGAGGGCCTATCGAAAGAGCAGCTGACACGCCTGCTCGATACCGGTGCCAGTTTCCTCGGCGTATCCGATCGCGACATGAAGAAGGTGCCGCTGCTGCGCGGCAAGAGTGTGTTTAACCTCTTCTTCGAAAATTCGACCCGCACGCGCACGACCTTCGAGATTGCCGCCAAGCGCCTCTCGGCCGACGTGATTAATCTGAACATGTCGACGTCGTCTACCGCTAAAGGCGAGACGCTGCTCGACACCGTCGATAACCTCTGTGCGATGCACGCCGACATGTTTGTCGTGCGCCACGAATCTAGCGGTGCGCCGCATCTGATCGTGGATCATTTGCGCCGTACCGGCCGCAGCGATATTCACGTCATCAACGCAGGCGATGGTCGCCACGGTCACCCGACGCAAGGCCTGCTCGACATGTACACGATCCGTCACTACAAGGGCGGCTTCGAAGGCTTGAATGTGGCGCTGATCGGGGACATCTTGCACTCGCGGGTGGCGCGCTCGGATATTCACGCGCTGAAGACACTCGGTGCCGCATCGATTCGTGTGGTCGGTCCGCAGACGCTCATCCCCACTGATATCGAAGAACTCGGCGTCGAAGTGCACCGTGATCTGGACAGAGGCTTAAAAGACTGCGATGTCGTCATCACCCTGCGCCTGCAGCGCGAGCGCATGACGGGCGCGCTACTCCCGTCGGCAACCGAGTTCCACGATCGCTACGGTCTTACCCACGAGCGACTCAAAATCGCCAAGCCCGATGCCATCGTGATGCACCCGGGCCCCATGAACCGCGGTGTGGAAATTGATTCGGCAGTCGCCGATAGCCCGCGCGCAGTGATTCTGCCGCAGGTCACCTTCGGGATCGCCATGCGCATGGCGGTGATGAGCGTACTCGCAGGAGGCGGCGCATGAGCACCCAAAAGATTGAGATTCGCGGCGGTCGTGTCGTTGACCCGGCCTCGCAGTTTGACGATGTGGCATCGGTCTTCATCGCTGACGGCAAGATTGCCGGCATCGGCCAAACGCCGGCCGGCTTTAAAGCCGACGAAGTGATCGATGCCAAAGGCTTGGTGGTTGCGCCGGGCCTGGTCGACCTTTCGGCACGGATTGCCGGCAATATCGACGCCGAACTGGAAGCGGCCGTCGCGGGCGGCGTCACCACGCTGGCTTGTCCGCCGGATGTGGATCCGATCATCGACGAACCGGAACTGGCCGAGCGCATCGTGCGCCATGCCGAAGACGTGTCGCAAGTACGTGTGCTGCCGGTCGGTGCCATGACCCAAGGTCTGGCGGGAACGATGCTCGCTGAAATGAGTTTGCTGCGCGACGCGGGGTGTATCGCCGTCTCGCAAGGGCGCGGTTTGCCGGCCGACACCAAGGTGCTGCTCCGTGCGCTGCAGTATGCGGCATCGTGCGATGTGCCGGTGTGGTTGCAGCCGGCCGAGTATTACCTGAGCAAAGACGGCATCGCGCACGACAGCGCCTGGTCGTCGCGCCTCGGCCTTTCGGCGATCCCCGTCGCCGCCGAAACCATGGCGATGCAAAACGTCCTCTCGCTCGCCTGGGAAACTGGCGCACGAATTCACTTCACGCAGATCAGTTCGGCCGAAGGCGTCGCGCTGCTCCGTGCCGCGCAAGATGATGGCTTGCCGGTGACCGGTGACGTTGCCGTGCATGCGCTGCATCTGTATGAACAGGATATTGGCTACTTCGATCCGCTGGCGCGTTTTGATCCGCCGCTGCGGGGCTTCGAAGACCGCGAAGCGCTGCGTATCGGTTTGGCCGAAGGCACGCTGGGCGCGGCCGTATCCGCGCATACGCCACGCGGAGTCGATGTGAAGCGGGTGCCATTCGCGGAAGCGGCACCGGGTGCGACCGGTATCGAGCTGTTGCTGGCGCTGACGCTGGCCTGGGGCGAGGCGCTCAGTCTGCCGCTGCGCCGCTCGCTGTTGCCGGTGACCACCAAGGCTGCCGAGATTCTTGGTATCGACGCTGGGCAGATCGCGCCGGGGCAACGTGCCGACGTCGTTCTGTTTGATCCAGAAGCGCGGTGGACGGTGCAAGAAAACGCATTGCGCAGCGCCGGTAAGCTCACGCCTTTCCTCGGCCGTACGCTGCAAGGCCGCGTGATGAAAACCCTAGCGGGCGGTCAGCTGGTCTACGAACGCCGCTAATTAATTGGCTGCAAGACTCTGTAGGGTGGCGGTCATTGTGGTGGCCGCCGAACCTGCATCAATGATGAGCGTTTTACGGCGACTCGTTTGGCCGCGAATCAATTCGATGCGGGTTTGAGGGCAGCCTAGGGTTTGTGCCAGCCAGGCGATCAGCGCCTGATTCGCTTTGCCATCCACGGGTGGTGCCGCTAACCGAATTTTGAGTGCATCGCCATGAATGCCGGCGCACGAAGTGGTCTTGGCACCCGGCTGCACGTGAACGGTGAGTTGCAGATCGCCTTTGGCCGTGACCTGACACCAAGGGGTGCCGATGGGTTCAGTCACGCCCCAACTCAACACCAAGTTCGCGGCTACGTTCTGCCGCGGCATGCATGCCGGCGATCAGACCAGCCTTAACTCCTAGCGCAGCCATCTTGTCGAGTGCAGCGGCTGTCGTGCCACCCTTGGAGGTGACGCGTTCACGCAAAACACTCACGGGGTCTGTCGATTGCTCAGCGAGTTGCGCCGAACCTAAGACCGTTTGAATGGCCAGGGTGCGGGCGGTCTCAGCCGAGAGGCCCAGTTCCCGAGCAGCTTCTTGCATGGCTTCCAGGAAGAGGAACACATAAGCCGGGCCGCTACCGGAAATGGCGGTGACGCTATCGATCAAGGCTTCGCGATCGACCCAGACAGTTTCGCCAACCGCACCCAAGATGGCTTCGGCGCGTTTGCGGTCTTCAGCAGAGACTGATGGATCCGCATAAAGTCCGGTCATGCCGGCACCAATGAGGGCCGGGGTATTCGGCATGGCGCGGACGATACGGCGGTAGCCGCCTATCCAGCGGGCGAGATCATCGACCAGTAGACCGGCTGCGATGCTGAGGATCAGCGGACGATCAGTACCGCTCGGCAAACTGGCGAGGGCGGCACGCATCTGCTGGGGCTTCACGGCCAGGACGAGCACATCGCAGGCCAGGGCCTCTGCCGAGGCTTCACCGAATACATTGATTGAGAACTGGGCGTTCAAGCGTTCGCGTGCTTCCGGCAGGATTTCGATGACCGATAAGTCATGCGGCGCGAAACCGCGCTGGATCAAACCGCCAACAAGCGCGATGGCCATATTGCCGCCGCCAAGAAACGTAATCTTCATTTAGAGCTCCGTTGCAGGGATATTCGTGTAGGTGCGTGGCCCAAAGATCGCCGAACCGATGCGCACAATCGTTGCGCCTTCGCGTATAGCCGATTCCAGATCATCGCTCATGCCCATGGAGAGCGTGTCGAGCTTGAGATTGGCATCGGCTGCATTGAGGGTGTCGCGTAACTGACGGAGCGCGGCAAAGTGTTGGCGCTGCGTGGCTTGGTCTGCGGTGGGTTCCGGAATCGCCATCAGGCCGCGCAGCTGGAGTTGCGGTAACGCGGCGATGGCCTGGCATAGCGCCAGAGCTTCCTGAGGCGCGCAACCGTTCTTGGTGGCTTCGCCATCCATGTTGACCTGAACGCAGACCTGCAAAGGCGGCAACGTCGTTGGGCGTTGCGCAGAGAGCCGTTCGGCAATCTTGAGCCGATCGATGCTGTGTACCCAGGCAAAGTGTTCGGCAATGCCCCGGGTCTTGTTGCTCTGGAGCGGGCCGATAAAGTGCCAGGTCAGATTGGGTCGGGCACGAGCCTTTTCGATGCCCTCCTGGGCATAGTTCTCGCCAAAGGCGCGTTGCCCGGTGGCCGTAACGGCATCCACCGCCGCTATCGGAAAGGTTTTGGAAACGGCCAGCAGAGACACGCTCTTGGGGTCTCGCCCACATTGCCGACAGCTGGCGGCAATCGTTTCGCGCACGGCCGCTAGCCGACGTGCGTAAGCGGTCGGGTCTTGGGCGGTCTCTTGCATGGCGGTTGGCATCAGAAAAACAGTAAGGCGCTTGTGTGAAATTGGGAATCTGCTGTTAGGCTAAGCGAAGTATAAAACGGGAGCGAAGGGCATGCTTGAATCCTTGTTGCGCGCGGCACAAGCCTTGGGCGCGTCGGATGTTCATCTATCAGCCGGCGTGCCGCCATTGGCGCGGGTGAATGGCGCTTTGCAAGCGCTGGAGACAACGGCGCTGGGCAACTCACCGATCCGCGCCATGATCGACAGCGTGCTACCAGAATCGCAGCGCCGGCACTTTGCCGATGGGGCTGCCTGCGATTTTGCCTTTAGTGTCGAGGGTCTCGGCCGTTACCGCGCTAATGCCTATCGTCAGCAACGCGGTGTGGGCATGGCGCTGCGACCGATTCCCGAAACCGTGCCAACGCTGGAGGCGATTCATGCGCCACAGATACTGAGCGCACTTGCTACGCACGACCATGGACTGGTGCTCATCGTTGGCCCGACCGGCTCCGGTAAGACGACCACGCTTGCGGCGATGGTGGATCACATCAACCATACTGCAGCGAAGCATGTGCTCACGGTTGAAGACCCGGTGGAGTTTGTCTACACGCCGGATCGCGCCTTGATCACGCAACGGGAGGTCGGTCGCGACACGCCGAGTTTTGCCGATGCGTTAAAAGCGGCGTTACGCGAAGATCCCGATGTGATCCTGCTCGGCGAAATGCGCGATCTGGAAACGATTCGCCTCGCGCTGACGGCTGCCGAAACGGGTCACTTGGTCCTGGCCACCTTGCATACAGCTACGGCGGCTCAGGCGGTTGAGCGCATCGTCGATGTGTTTCCGGGCTCAGAGCGCGAGCTGGCCAGAACGTTGTTGGCCGACGTACTGCGTGCCGTTATCGCGCAAGAGCTGCTGCCACGCAAAGATGGGCAGGGCCGTGTTGCTGCACACGAAGTGCTGGTGGGTACACCCGCCGTACGTAACCTGATCCGCGAACAGAAAACCGCGCAACTCGTCTCGGCAATGCAAACCGGTCAACAGCAGGGCATGCAGACGATGGCGCAGAGCTTGGAGCGGTTGGCGAGAGAAGGGTTCATTGCACAATGACCGCGTATAAAGATGTCGCCGACAAGTTGGGTGTGCACATCGGGCACGCGCAAAGCGCCAGTCGCCCAACCGGTTGTACCGTGTGCCTGTGCCCGGAGGGCGCGCTGGCCGGTGTTTCCGTCGTGGGCTCTGCCCCGGGGACGCGTGAAACCGATCTCCTGAATCCGTCCAGCACCGTCAGTGAAGTTCACGGGATTGTCTTGAGCGGGGGTAGCGCATTTGGTTTAGATGCTGCCAGCGGTGTAATGCGTTGGCTCGATGAGCGCGGTTTTGGCCTCTCGGTGGGCCCTGTCAGTGTGCCGGTGGTGCCCGCCGCCGTGCTGTTCGATCTGTGGGTGGACGACTTCGACAAGTACCCCGCGGGCTCGGGCGTCTACCCGGACGCCAAGATGGGCTACGAGGCTTGTGAAGCGGCCATGAACCCGGCTGATCAACGCTGCACGAGTAATATCGGCGCGGGCACGGGTGCCACCGTCGGCAAGTTGAACGGGAATGAGTGCGCCATGCGTGGTGGTATGGGTATCGCCTCGATCGAGGTCGATGGTTTCACCGTCGCTGCCATCGTTGCCTGCAACGCGGTGGGTGATATCGTGGACCCAGAGACTGGCAAGATCATTGCAGGTGCGCGCAAGTCAGCCGAGTCGTTGGAATTCATTAATGCAGTCGCGGCCGAACTGCACGGGTCGAATCATGTGGATTTGCATTTGGGATCGAACACCACCATCGGCGTCATCATCACCGATGCCAAGCTCACCAAGGCCGAGGCACAGAGTCTTGCGAGAATCGGCCACGATGGTTTAGCGAGAACCATCCGGCCAGTTCATACCAGTATGGACGGGGATACCTTGTTTACCTTGGCGACAGGTAAAAACCCTGCGCCGATCGATATGATGGTGCTGATGACCGCTGCATCAGAAGTGACTGCACAGGCGGTGCTGGCAGCCGTCAGAAATGCAGAAGAGTTAAGCTATGGCGGGCTGTGGTGGCCGAGTGCTCAGGAGGCGGTTGCTAACGGATTATGAATCCGTTGGTTTCTGTCGCCGATGGAAGCCTGCGACGAGATCAATCACAAAGAGACGACATTCCAACGCACCGTTTTTGAGCGGGTAGCGGCGGCGGGGTTTGAGGCCCAGGCCTTTGGTCAGCTCCAGATCGCCCGTGAAGAATGCCGCAGTCCAACCGGCGAATTGTTGTTTCAACGTGCGGCCCCACTCGGGGTATTCGGCACGCAGCGCATCTTGCTCCGAGAGGCGCACCCCATAGGGCGGATTGGTAACAATCAGACCCGATTCAGCGGGTGCGGCGATCTCGACGAAGTCGCTCTCCATGATCGAGACGGCACCGGCGAAGCCGACCTGTTCGAGGTGGCGGTGCGTGGCGGCAATGGCCCCGGGGTGCGCGTCGCTGGCGAATAGCGTGTCTTCAGGTAACGGCGTGATGGCGGCACGCGCATCGGCGCGTAGTTTGGTCCACAGCGCTTTGTCGGCTTTGACCCAACGCTCACAGGCGAAGGGGCGGTTGAGACCGGGTGCGGTGTTGGTGCGCATCCAGGCAGCTTCGATGACGATGGTGCCGCTGCCGCACATGGGGTCGAGGAAGTTTTTATAGACGTGCGCACCAGATTCGTCGATATCGTTCCAGCCGGCCAGTGCCAGTATGCCAGCAGCGAGGTTTTCTTTCAGCGGCGCTTGGCCGGCGGCGGTGCGATAGCCGCGCTGCCACAGTGGGTTGCCGGAGCTGTCGATGTACAGCGTGGCCGTAGTCTCGGTGAGAAAGAGTTGAACGCGTTGGTCCGGGTGGTTGGTATCCACATTCGGCCGTGCACCGTGATCGGCGCGGAAGCGATCACAGACGGCATCCTTCACGCGCAGGGTGATGAAGTCCAGGCTCTTGAGCGGTGACTTCACGGCGGTGGTGTTGACGCGAATGCTTTGGCTGACGTCAAACCATTCATGCCAGGCGATATCACGCGCCATTTTGTAGACGTCGTCTTCCTTCTGATACGGTCCTTCGGCGAGCTTGACCAGGAGTCGGGTAGCGTAGCGCGAGTGCAGATTCGATTTGTACAGCGCCAGTGGATCGGCCTCGGCCTGCACGCCCCCGCCGACATGGGTCACACGGGTCATGCCCAGTGCGATCAGCTCAGCGACCAGTAGTTCTTCCAGGCCGCGCGGGCAGGGGGCAAAGATGTGCATCGAGTGGCTTTCGGAAATCAGAAGGGTTTAAGCACGACGAGGAGCGTGATCACCGTGAGTAGGAGTACCGGGATCTCGTTAAACCAGCGATACCAGACATGGCTGTGCGTATTCTTGCCGGCGGCGAACTGTCGATACAGGGTTCCGCAGTAGTGGTGATAACCGAGCAGAAACACGACGAGCAGTGTTTTGGCGTGCAGCCAGCCGCCCGTGAAGCCATAGCCGAACCAGAGCCAGAGACCCAGCACGACGGCACCTAGGCCGATGGGCGTGACGAACTTGTAGAGCCGGCGCGCCATGCCGAGTAGGCGTTGGTATTCGGCCGATTGGGTATCGGGCACTGCCGCGAGATTGACGTAGATGCGCGGCAGGTAGAAGAGGCCGGCGAACCAGCTCACCACCAGAATGATGTGAAAGGCTTTGAGGGTTAGCATGGGGGCACCTTCAGTGTTGCGAGAAAATCATGCACCGTTGGGTAACGGAGCCGGAACCGGAGTTCGTTGAGCAATCGTTTGTTGTCCAGCCGGCGCGATTCTGACATGAATGAGTAGAGCATGGGGGAAACGCGGGTTTTCAATTGCGCACGCGGCAGCCGTTCGGGTCGGGGCAGACCAGTGGCGTCGGCGACGGCATCGAACCAGTCCCCCATCTTCAACTCGCTGAGGTCGACGGTATTGATGGCGCGTACGGTGCCGGAGCGGTAAAGGGCCAGCCAGCTGATGCGGGCGAGGTCATCGGCATGAATGTGGTTGGTCCAGGTGTCGTCTTCCGGCCGTAAGGCGGGTGTGCCAGACCGTAATCGATCAGTCGGCAGGCGATCGGCTGCATAGATGCCGGGTACCCGGAGGATGCCACCGGTGGGCGTGTCGCCCAGACCGGCTCGGGAACGGCCGCGTCGCCAGCGGCGTAAGGTCTGCTCAGACGCCACCCGGCGTTTGGCCCGTGCCGTGTGAGGATGCACGGGGCAGGTCTCGTCGGTCAGCGCGCCCTGACGGTCGCCATAGACCCCGGTGGTACCGATCAGCACCAGTCGGCGTGGTAGACTGCGCCCACCATGCAGGGCGGCAAGAAAGCGGTTCAGGCGGCAATCTGCCGCGTGATTTTCTGCCGGTGGTGCCAGGTAAATGACACTGTCGGCGATGCCTCGCAAACGACGCAATGATCGGGCTTGATCCAGATCGGCTGCGATGGGTGTCGTGCCCAATGCGCGCCAGGCGGCCCAGGCTGGGCTGCCCGGTTCATGACGCAACAGGGCGTGAATCCGATAGCGCGGTCCGTGCGCATTCAGTTGCCGGGCAATACGTGCAGCGACATCGCCGCAACCGGCCAGCAGTAGGCGCGGTTGTCGGAAGCGGCGCGGCAAGGCGCGCGGTGGCAGCGATAGGGCAGTCGGCATGGCGGTATTCTACGGTTTCTCGTTTTTGGTCATTCAGGATTTGTTATGACACATCAGGTTACGCTTAATCCGATCAACGCTACTTTCCGTGCCGATGGGCACGAAAGCGTGCTCGAAGCCGCGCTGCGCCACGATCTGCTGGTGCCGTATGGTTGCCGCAACGGCGGTTGCGGCGCTTGCCGCGCCAAAATCACCTCGGGCACGGTCGATCACGGGAAATCCAGCGAGACGACGCTGACGCCGGCGGATCGTGAGGCGGGTTTTGCGCTGCTGTGCTGCGCAGTGCCGCAGACCGATGTGACGGTCGAGGTCAAAGACGTGCGCCGCAGCACGGACATTCCCGTCAAGACGCTGCCGAGCCGGATCGAGGTGCTGGAGATGCCGGCCGACGATGTGGCCGTGCTCACGCTGCGCCTGCCGGCGACGGAAGTGTTTCAGTTTCATGCCGGGCAGTACATCGACATTCTGCTCAAGGACGGCAAGCGTCGCAGCTTTTCGATCGCCAACCCGCCGCACGATACGGCGACGGTGGAGCTGCACGTACGCCACGTGCCGGGCGGCCTGTTTACCGATCAAGTGTTCAGTACGATGAAGGTGCGCGACATCCTGCGCTTTAATGGCCCGCACGGCAGTTTCTATCTGCGGGAATCGAATAAGCCAATGATCCTGTTGGCGGGCGGCACCGGTTTTGCGCCGATCAAATCCATTGTGCTCGAAGCGCTGTATCTGGAACTGAATCGTCCGATGCATATTTACTGGGGTGCGCGCGATCGCGCCGGTTTGTATCAGTACGACGTCGCCGAAGCGTGGGCGGCGCAACACCCGCACATCAAGTTCATCCCAGTGTTGTCGGAGCCGGAGACCACGCCGGGTTGGGCGGGTCGCACGGGCCTCGTGCACGAAGCGGTGTTGGCCGACTTCCCTGATTTGTCGGGTCATGAGGTGTATGCCTGTGGTGCGCCGGCTATGATTGCCGCCGCACGTGCGGACTATTTCGGCAAAGGGCAGTTGCCGGAAGATGCCTTCTTCGCGGACTCGTTCGAGTTTGCCGCGAACTGATCGCAGTCCATGTGCCTGATCGCCTGGCGTTGGCAGCCGATGGATGCAACACCGCTGGTGTTGGTGGCGAATCGGGACGAGTTTTATGCGCGTGCAACGCGGGCCTTGGTCCAGTGGCCGGATTCGCCGATCATCGCTGGGCAAGACCTGGAAGGTGGTGGCACTTGGCTGGGTGTAACGGCCAGCGGCAAGCTGGCGGCACTGACCAACTACCGAGATCCGGCGATGATGGAAGACGGTCGCCCCTCGCGCGGTGCGTTGGTCCAGGGTTTTCTGGCGGGCAGTCTGGACAGCGAGGCCTATCTGAACGAGCTGGCCCGCTACGCACATCAGTACAACCCATTTAACCTGCTGGTGTTCGATGGCCGAAAACTGATGGGTTGCGAGAGCCGCGGTCATCACTATCAGATCGTGCGTCCGGAGCCTGGTGTGGGCGCGGTTTCCAATGGTGATTTTGATGCGGCTTGGCCGAAGGTGACGCGATTACGCGAGGCGCTGAGCGATGCGCTCTCGGAAAACGACGCAACCGATTTACAACTGTTGGCGCTGTTAGAGAACCGCGAGATGACACCAGACGCCCAGTTGCCCGAGACAGGCATTCCACGCGATTTGGAACGCGCGTTGTCGGCGGCATTTATTGCACTACCGTCTTATGGCACACGCGCATCGAGCGTGGTGCGCATTCACGAAGATAGCGTGCACATGACCGAGCGCAGCTTTGATGCCGACGGTGCCTGTGGCGATGTCGCATTGTCACGTGCCAGAACAAGTGAAGGTCTGTGATGTATCGCCCATGGCTTCGATCTCAAGTGTTGATGGTGGCGTTGGTCACTCTGATGGCAGCGAATACCTGGGCCGCGCCGTCGCGGCTTGAGGCGCTGCCGCCGATGTACGCGAATGAGGCCACGGTGAACGGACTTTCCGGCGTGCGTTATGCGATTAACCAGACGGGCGGGGTAGCGTTGTTCTTGCGTGATCTCGAGCACAGTTTGCGCACGATGAACCGAGATCAGCCCGGAACGCCCATTACCTACCTGTCGATTTCCGGCGGCGGCGGCCGCGGTGCGTTTGGTGCCGGCCTGTTGAACGGCTGGACCCGTCATGGCACGCGTCCGGAATTTAATATGGTGACGGGTATTAGTACGGGCGCATTGATGGCGCCTTTTGCCTTTCTTGGACCCGCCTACGATCCGGTACTGAAAAATCTGTATACGGGCATCACCGATAAGGATGTGGTGCGTGAGCGTTCTTATGCTGCGATCTTTTTTTCGGACGGCCTGGGAGATACATCGCCCTTGTATAACCTGATTTCCGAATATGTGACGCCGGAGCTGTTACGCAAGATCGCGCATGAATACACGGTGCGTAACCGTTGGTTATTGATCGGCACGAATAATCTGGATACCGGACAACCGATTATCTGGAATATGGGCAAGATCGCCACGAATGACTCACCGGAAGCGTTGGAACTGTTCCGTCGCGTGATGCTGGCCTCGGCATCGTTGCCGGGGTTCTTTTCGCCGGTCATGATGGACGTGAAGTACCAGGGCAAGACCTATCAGGAAATGCATGTCGACGGTGGCGTCAGCCGTCAGGTATTTTTGTATCCGGCATCGCTGTTTCACGAGAGCGGTGCCTACAAGTTGCTTGAGGGGCGCAAGCGTGAAGCCTATTTGATCCGGAACGATGTTCTGGATGACGAGAGCTATCAGACCGTCGAGCGTAAAACGTTGTCGATTGCGAATCAAGCGCTGCGCCAGTTCGCGCAGTCGCACGAAGATGGCGATACCCTGATGGCCTACATCACGGCGCAGAAAGATGGCTTCGGGTTCAATATGGCCTATGTCACCGATGACGTCGGCGCTAAACCGAACCGCAAGGGCAAGCAACGTTTTGACCAGGCCTACATGCGGACGTTGTTTAGCTATGCCGAAGAGCGTGCGGCGCGGGGCTACCCCTGGGCTAAAACACCGCCGGGTCTGACCGAGGCGTTGTCCGGCAGCTTGAACAAACTCCGCGATGCAGTGAACGGTAGTCAGACGCGCTAGTGCGCTTCGTCCCAGTTTGGCCCAACGCCGATATCGACGACCAGCGGCACTTTAAGTTTAGCGACCTGGGTCATTAACGGCCCCAGGGCGGTGCGCACTTGATCCCGTTCGGTTTCGGGCACATCAAGCACCAGTTCATCATGCACCTGCATGATGAGTTTGGTTGCTAGGCCTTCTTTCTCGAGCCAGTGCTGTACGGCGATCATCGCCATCTTGATCAGATCGGCAGCGGTGCCTTGCATAGGTGCGTTGATCGCGGCGCGCTCCGCGCCCTGACGGCGACCTTGCTGCCCGGCTTTGAGGTCCGGTAGCCAGAGTCGACGACCAAAAACCGTTTCGACGTAACCGTGGTGATGGGCTGACTGGCGCGTTTCTTCCATGTAACGGGCGACACCGGGATAGCGATCAAAGTAGCGATCGATGTAGGTTTGCGCTGCTCCGCGTTCGATGCCCAGTTGCTTGGCAAGGCCAAAGGCGCTCATGCCGTAGATCAGACCGAAGTTGATGGCTTTAGCAGCGCGCCGTTGCTCGTCGGCGACTTCCAGTGGCATGACGCCGAAGACTTCGGCGGCGGTGGCGCGGTGAATGTCTTCGCCATGGGCGAAGGCGTTCAACAAGCCGTTGTCGGCCGAGAGATGCGCCATGATGCGCAACTCAATCTGTGAGTAGTCGGCCGAGATAATGCAGTGGCCCGGCGGTGCGATGAAGGCTTCGCGAATGCGGCGGCCCTCGGCGGTACGCACAGGAATGTTCTGCAGGTTCGGGTCCGAGCTGGCGAGACGACCGGTGACAGCCGTAGTTTGCGAGTAATGCGTGTGCACGCGACCGGTGGCCGGGTTGATACGCTGCGGTAGTTTGTCGCAATAGGTGTTCTTGAGTTTGGCGATGCCGCGATATTCCAGCAGCAGACGGGGTAGCGGGAAATCGAGCGCCAGCTCGTTGAGCACTTCTTCATCGGTCGATGGTGTGCCGGACGCCGTTTTCTTTTTGACGGGCAGTCCCTGTTGCGTGAACAGGATCTCGGCGAGTTGTTTGGGGGAATTGAGATTGAAGCTCTGGCCAGCTAAAGCGTGGGCCTCGGATTCCAGTTCGAGCATGCGTTCGCCGAGCGCGTGGCTTTGATCCGCCAAGCGCTGGTTGTCGATGAGCACGCCGTTCTGCTCCATCGTGAACAGCACCCGGGCGACGGGGAGCTCGAGGCTGCGGTAGGTGCGTTCCAGCCCGGGCTCTGCCGCCAGGCGCGGGCGCAAGCGGTCGGCGATGCGCAAGGTGATGTCGGCATCTTCTGCGGCGTAAGCGGCTGCATCGGCCACGGCGACCTGGTCAAAGGTGATCTGGTTTGCCCCTTTACCGCACAGTGCTTCATAGGGAATCGTCGGCATGCCCAGATGGCGGCGCGCCAGTGCGCCCAACTCCAGTGAGCCAGCACTGACCTGGCCCGCTTCGAGCACGTAGGCCATGAGCAGGGTGTCGTCGACAATGCCCGCCAGCTGAATGCCGTGGTTGGCAAAGATGTGTTGATCGTACTTGGCGTTCTGCAATACTTTCTTGGGCGTACCGTCTTCCAACCAGGGCTTTAGGCGTTCCAGTGTGGCGTCGAAGGGCAGTTGATCCGGCACGTCGGGGCCGCTATGGGCGAGTGGCAGGTAGGCCGCTTCGCCGGATGCGACGGCAAACGATATACCCACCAGGCGTGCTTGCTGTTCGTCCAGGCTGGTCGTTTCGGTGTCGAGTGCCACGCGTTCGGCGTGGGCGATTTTGTCGAGCCAACGTTCGAGTGTCGCGTTATCGAGAATAGTTTCGTAGTGTGCGCGGTGGGCACCATCGTCCGGCAAGAGCGTCGGCACCGGGTCGGCAGCATGGCCCTCGGTGGTGGCGGCGTTTGCGCCGGTGGGCGATTCCAGTGCTTTGAGCCAGGTCTTAAAGCCGTTGTGCCGGAAGATGTCGCGCAGCGCATCGGCATCTTCGGGTTGCGCTTGCAGCGCGTTTATCGGCTGCGGCAGTGCGACGTCGGTTTTCACGGTCGCCAGCGCGCGGCCGAGCGGCAGAAAATTCAGATGGGCGCGTAGGTTCTCGCCGGCAACGCCTTTGACCTCTGCGGCATGGGTAATGACACCATCTAGGTCGCCATAGGTCTGTAACCATTTGGCCGCCGTTTTGGGGCCGACCTTTTGCACGCCGGGAATGTTGTCAGCCGTATCGCCCACTAACGCCAGGTAGTCGGTAATGCGATCAGGCAATACGCCGAATTTAGCTTCGACGCCGGCGACGTCGAGCCGCTCGTTGCTCATCGTATTGACCAATGTGACTTGGGCGGTGACGAGTTGGGCCAGATCCTTGTCGCCGGTGGAGACGACGACCTGCATGCCGTCGGCTGCGGCCTGGCGCGCACGTTCCGGCTGTTTGAGTTGATGCGCTTTCTGCTGGGCGTTGCCGAAAGCGGCGTGTTGGTCCTCATCAAAATGTACGCCATCCACTTTGCTAGAAGTAGTGACTGAAGCGGCATCAAAGAAATAGCAATTTTCTGATTCGCACAATAATCGATAGCTTTCTGCAAGGCCTATACATTTTTTATCGCCACCTTGGAATTTCGCACTGATATCGCCTTTAGGTTCTGTAATAGGTGGTGGCGCAATCACAAGAATTTCGGGTGTTTTCATCCCTGGTTCAATGGGTGCATTCCGGATGGCGCGTATCAGCTGTCGCATGCCATTTGCGGCATCTTGGGCGTTGTGATTGTGGTTGGCTTGGAAGTCATTAGTGCCAAGCATAATAATAACAAGTGCCAAAGGCGAGTTAACTTCGATACGTTGAGCTAGCCCGATTAAGCCATTTCTGCCTGGCTTAATCGGGTCTTCATACATGGTGCGTCGACCGTTTAAACAATCTTCGATAACACGCACTTGCTTGCCACCTCGATTGAGATTAATTTCTAAAACGCCAGTCCATCGCTTTTCGAAAGCAAAACGATTGCGGCTCATTGGGATGATGCCCCAAGTTAGCGAATCTGCGTAGATGAGAATTTGCTTCACGGTGTGCAATTATTTACATTGATACAAAGCGAATGCGCGCTCTCCTATTTTTTTGGACTCGCCTTTAACAATCGTATTAGCCCCAAGGTCAACCGCTGAGTTTTTAGCCATTTGCACTAGATTATCTTCAACGCCTTCTATACTGCGATTAACAAACATTACCTTGGATAATACGCTCGCGGTTACTGTGCCTTTTGATTCGCAATGACTTATTTGGTCAGAGCTTGCAATTGACACTTTTTCTGCGCCTTCTT
>CALKUR010000011.1 GCA_937996725.1 uncultured Dechloromonas sp.
GCCTCCCAGAACGGCCCCGCGGGCGCGAGCTCGGTGACCACCTTGCCCGGCCACAGGCCCGAGGCCTCGACGTCGGCGATGGTATCTTCGGCGACCTTCTTCTGCTCGTCGGAGGTGGTGAAGATCGCCGAGCGATATTGCGTGCCGATATCATTGCCTTGCTGATTAGGTTTGGTTGGGTTGTGGATGCGAAAGAATTCAAACAGCAAATCACGGTAAGTCGTCACGGCTGGATCAAAAACAATCTTTAATGTTTCTGCATGGCCTGTGGTGCCTGTTGTCACTTCACGGTAGCCCACATTCGCAATGTGACCACCAGAAAAGCCGACTTCTGTTTGAATCACACCTGGCAGGGAGCGGAATAACTCTTCCATGCCCCAGTAACAGCCGCCCGCTAAATAAGCTGTTTCGAAACTCATTCTTGTCTTTTAATCGCCAACGCGTTAACGCAGTAGCGCAGTTTACTTGGCGCAGGGCCGTCTGGAAAAACGTGGCCTAAATGCGCATCGCAAGTATTGCATGTGATTTCAACACGCTCTCTTGTTAGGCTGTCGTCGAGGTAATAGGCTATCGAATTGCCTTGAATGGGCTGCGTGAAAGAAGGCCAGCCCGTCTTTGAGTCGAATTTTTCGGAGGAATCAAAAAGCAGGGTGTCACAACAAGCGCAAACATATTTGCCCGGTTCAAAATGCGAACACATAGGCGAGCTAAAAGGACGCTCAGTACCAGCTTCACGGGTCACCCAGTAAACATCTTCATTGAGTAACTTTTTCCATTGCTCGCCAGTTTTGACGATTCTTTTGTCAGCGGCTGGCGTGCCAGTTTTGACGAACTTTTCAATATCTTCCCAAGTGAGCATGATGCGATCCTTAATAGAGACTAGCTTTGTACCTCACATCTGACCAGGAGGCAATATAGAGGTTCGAAAGATTGGGGGTGCTTAAAAGCGAAAAAGCCCTGCATTTCTGCAGGGCTTTAAATTTGGCTCCTCAACCTGGGCTCGAACCAGGGACCTACGGATTAACAGTCCGGCGCTCTACCAACTGAGCTATCGAGGAATTGCGGAGCGAATTATAGGGGAGCGGGGCCTGCTTGGCAAGCCTTTTGTTGCTCACGACATGCCCTGTGTGGACAGCACCGGCAGCTCTTCCAGGGCGGTGGTGTAACGCCGGGAGCGACGCGAACAACTCATATGCCATGAGGCTTTGGTGTCGACACCGATGCTGGCGATGCGTACGGTATCCCGCCCATAACGCTGGTTGACCTGATCCATCAGCGTCATGATCGGACTGGGTGCGATGGCTTCGGGATACAGCCCGGTTAAGCCCGGTTGCCGGATCTCGGCGCTGCGAATACCGCCGAGAATCACGCCCGCTTTTTTGTATTTGAGGCCGGGTTGATAGATTTCGCCGAGACCGGCCAGTGCTCGCTGAATTAATAGGCGCGTGTCGTCGGTGGCGTGGGGTAAGGCTAGGGTGATCTCGTTCGCACAAGGCGCGCCGTTGGCGGTGGGGTCTTTGGCATGATAGTAAATCCGCATGGCGGCAGTCAGGGATCGGTCGGCGCGTAGACGTTCGGCGGCACGGGTGACGAAAGTGGCCAGCGCCTCGCCTAATTCGGCTTGGGCGTAGACGGGGTTGCCGAAGGAGCGCGAGGCAATGATCTGTTGCCGGGGTGCGGGATCGGCCTGCAGCCCGAGTTGATCCTGGCCTTTGAGTTCTTCCACCGTTCGGAGCAGCGTGATCGAGTAATGCTTGCGGATCCAGCTGATTGGCTTATCGAGTAGATCACCGACGGTGAGCACATTAGCGGCTTCCAGGCTCTGGGACGTCCGGCGGCCGACGCCCCAGATGTCGCCCACGGGCTGTTGCCGCATCTCGGCCAATCGTTCCGGCGACATGGGGGTGCTGAAGTTGGCGACACCCGCCGCGCCAGGTCGTTTGGCGAGTGCTGCCGCCAGTTTGGCCAACGTCTTGGTGGTGCCAATGCCCACGCTGGTCGGCAAACTCAGACATTGCAGTAGATGCCGCCGTAACTTAAAGGCCTGAATCAGCGCCTGGTCGGCCGATAACCCCGTCATATCGACAAAGCATTCGTCGATGGAATAGATCTCCTGTTCGGGAAACTGCGCCGCAATAAGGCGCATGGCGCGCCGGCTCATATCGGCATAGAGCACGTAATTTGACGAGAGCGCGGACCCGTTGATGGCGGCCAATTGCTTGCGAATCTGAAAGTAGGGAACGCCCATGGGGATACCGGCTTTCTTGGCTTCGGTCGAACGCGACACGACACAACCGTCGTTGTTGGAAAGCACCACCACCGGGCGATTTCTCAATGCCGGGTTAAACGCCTGTTCGCAACTCACGTAAAAGTTGTTGCAGTCGATCAGCGCCAGGCGCCGGATAGTCATGGCTTAACCAGACGCGCTATTGCGCTGCTTTTTTGGGGTGGCTTTGACGGTGCTCACCGATCGTTTGCGGCGGCCGGTGGCGCGTAAATCGTGAACGACCCGCACCACGACACCCCAGATCCGGACGTCATCGTCCGGCCGGATGGGGATCGGTGGGTAGTCCGGATTGGCCGGCATCAGAAAATTGCCCGAGGGCTTCTGAACCAGACGTTTAACGGTAAAGGATCCGTTGAGGTCGGCGACGACCACGTCGTCATGCCGGGCCTCCAGCGATCGATCAATGATCATCAGATCGCCATCCATGATGCCGAGATTGATCATGCTGTCGCCTTCGGCCCAGGCGCAAAAGGTAGCGGCCGGATTGTCGAGCAATTCGTTGAGATTGAGCCCGGGTTCGGCATGATCATCGGCGGGACTGGGGAAGCCTGCGCGGACGCCGGATGCGAACACCGGCAGCACATGGTTGGCCTCCGCCGCCCCGGTATTGATGGTCATGGGGGTCAGCGAGGCTTCGGCAAAGACTCGGCCATGTAGAAAACTACGCACGGCGGCAATCTGGCTGAGCGGAATCCGCATGGGTTTGGTGGCTTCCAGAAAGGTCGCCTTACGGCCGGCACCGGGCCGCGCGCCACCGTGTTTTGCGGGCCGGGTTTTGGGGGCTTTATTCATCACTCAACTTGAATATGTAACGTTAACGAGAATAATGCCCTCGGCATGATTTGGCAAGCATTTTGGGGCCGGAAACCGCTAGAATATCGGGATGCATTTTCTGAAAAAACATGGCACTCGGCTGCGCACGCGCCTGACCGGCTGGCAGCAGCAATACACCCGCGCTCAGGCGCACTGGATCCAGCAACTCAAAACCACCGATTGGCGGCAGGTTGCTCAGGAATTGCCTGGTCGTACCCGTGCCCAGTGGACCGCCTTCAAAGCGAAGCAGCGGCGCGAGCAGATCCGTATCGTCGGTATCGTTGCGGCGGTGGTGCTGGCGTTGTATGGCGTGCTCTGGTTGTTCGATAGCGATAACAGTCCGTTTCAGAAAGGTCGCCCGCCGATCCCTGTGGCGGTGATGTCGGTGAGCGAAGGCGTGTTCCCGGTGGTGGTGGATGGTCTGGGAACGGTCACGTCCCGCCGGACGGTGACGATTCGCGCGCAAGTCGATGGCCGGCTGGAGCAGGTGCTGTTCCAGGAAGGGCAGATCGTGAAAGAGGGCGATGTGTTGGCGATTGTCGATCCGCGCCCTTATGAAGCTCGCGTCATGGAGGTGCAGGGCAAGCTGGAGCAGGATAAGGCGTTGCTACGTGATCACCGGCTGATTTTGAAGCGCTATGAAATCCTGTTCAAACAGGATTCGATTGCCCGTCAGGATCTAGATACCCAGGCGGCTAAAGTGACCCAGTATGAAGGCATGATCAATGCCGACCAGGGCGCGTTGGATGCCGCCAAGGTGCAGCTCTCCTTTACCAAGATCGTGGCACCGTTTGACGGACGACTCGGTCTGCGTCTGGTCGACGCCGGCAACATTGTTAAGACGACTGACGCCAACGGGATTGTGACGATTACCCAGATCCGGCCGATTGATGTGCTGTTCACGATGCCTGCGGACAAACTGCCGCCAATTCTTACCCGCTTCAACGAGGGTAAGGAAATGACCGTGAGCGCCTACGACCGTAATTTCAAAACGGTGCTGGCAACGGGTGTCTTGAAATCCATCGATAACCAGATTGATCCCAATACCGGCATGATCAAACTGAAGGCCGAGTTCAGTAATGAGGACAACAGCCTGTATCCGAACCAGTTCGTGAATGCCCAACTGCTGATCGAAGACCGTGAAAACGCCATTCTGGCACCGGCCAATGCCATTCTTCGTGGAGCACAGGGTACTTATGTGTATACCGTGGATGCTCAAAACGTCGTGGCCGCGCGGAACGTGAAACTGGGTGGTGTCAACGGTCAAGTCGCCGAAGTGCTCGAAGGCTTGGCCGTGGGCGAATCGGTGGTTACCGATGGTTTTGACAAATTACGCCCCGGGGCCAAGGTCGTTATTCCCAAAGCTGCCGGCCGATAAGGGATAGGGCAGGGCACGGATGAATCCCTCGCGTATTTTCACGCTGCGCCCGGTCGCCACCTCGTTGTTGATGGTGGCGATTCTGCTCGTGGGTCTGCTGGCCTATCGTTTGCTGCCGGTATCGGCGCTGCCCGAAGTCGACTATCCGACCATTCAGGTGACAACGTTTTATCCTGGTGCCAGCCCAGAAGTGATGACGGGGAGCGTGACGGCACCCCTGGAACGTCAGTTCGGCCAGATGCCGGGGCTGACCCAGATGACCTCGACGAGCTCCGGCGGCGCATCGACCATTGTCTTGCGTTTCAATCTCGAACTCGCGCTGGACGTCGCCGAACAACAGGTGCAGGCGGCGATTAATGCCGCCATGAGTCTGCTGCCCAAAGATCTGCCGGCACCACCCATCTACAGTAAGGTTAATCCGGCGGATGCGCCGATCATGACGCTGGCGATTGTGTCGCCGACGATGCAGGTGACGCAGCTGCATGATCTGGTCGAGACGCGTCTGGCCCAGAAGATCTCTCAAGTGAGCGGCGTCGGTCTGGTCTCCATGAGCGGGGGCCGGCGGCCGGCTGTGCGCATCAAGATCAATCCGACCGTCATCGCCGGCATGAACCTGAGCCTGACCGACGTGCAAACCGCGGTCATGAACACGAACGTGAATGATCCGAAGGGGAATTTCGACGGCAAGTTGCGCTCATTTACGATCGACGCCAACGACCAGCTGAAGTCGGCTGAGGAATACCGCAACATGATCGTGGCCTGGCGCAATGGCGCACCTATCCGGCTACGCCAGCTGGCCGAGGTTTCCGAAGGCCCTGAAAACACCTATCTGGCGGCATGGGTGAATGAAAAGCCGGCCGTGATCGTCAACATCCAGCGCCAACCAGGTGCCAACGTGATCGAGGTGGTCGACCGCATCCAGAAGCTGATGCCGCAATTGCAGGCCAGTCTGCCCGCTGCCGCGCAGCTGGAAGTGCTGACCGACCGGACGATGACGATCCGGGCGTCGGTGGCCGATGTGCAGCACGAACTCTTCATGGCCGTCATTCTGGTGGTGATGGTGATTTATCTCTTCCTGCGCAACGTGCCGGCCACCATTATTCCGTCGGTGGCGGTACCGCTGTCGTTGATCGGTACCTTTGCCGTCATGTATCTGGCCGGTTTCTCGATCAATAACCTAACGCTGATGGCGTTGACGATTGCAACCGGCTTTGTGGTCGATGACGCCATTGTGATGATCGAGAACATCGCACGTCATATCGAGAACGGTGCCTCTGCCATGGAGGCCGCCCTGGAAGGGGCGCGGGAAATCGGCTTCACGATCATCTCGCTGACGTTTTCGCTGATCGCCGTGTTGATTCCGCTGCTATTCATGAGCGATGTCGTCGGCCGTTTGTTCCGTGAGTTCGCAATCACGCTCGCGGTAGCCATTCTGATATCGGCATTTATCTCGCTCACCTTGACACCGATGATGTGTGCCCGGCTGTTGAAACCGGAAGACCATCAACGTCGGCATGGTGCTTTCATGCGCTGGGTGGAGGCTTCGTTTAATCACCTGATCGCTCGGTACGACGTGGCGCTGCAATGGGTGTTGAATCGCCAGCGCCTCACGCTGCAAGTGGCTGTGGGTACGCTGGTGCTGACGGTGCTTCTGTATCTGGTGATTCCCAAAGGCTTCTTTCCCATCGAAGATACGGGCGTGATTCAGGGCATCACCGAAGCCGATCAATCGGTGTCGTTTGCCGCCATGTCGGAGCGACAGCAATTGGTGGCCAAAGCCGTGCTCGAAGATCCGAACGTGGCCAGCCTTTCGTCGTTTATTGGGATTGATGGTACGAATCCGACTTTAAACACCGGTCGTATCCAGATCAATCTGAAGCCGTTGGCAGAACGCTCGGATCGGGTTGAAGCCGTGATCCGTCAGATTCAGACTCGCGTCGCCGATATTCCGGGTATCCAGCTCTACATGCAGCCGATCCAGGATCTCACGATCGAAGATCGGGTCAGCAAGACACGCTTCCAGTTCACCATCGAAGGCCCTGACGAACAAGAGCTGGTTCGGGTGACGGAAACGCTGGTCGATCAGTTGCGACAATCGCGCAAGCTGGCCGATGTGGCGTCTGATTTGCAAAACCAGGGTTTGCAGGCTTATGTCGAAATCGACCGCGATACCGCCGGACGACTCGGCGTCACCATCGATGCGATCGACAATGCACTCTACAGCGCTTACGGGCAGCGCCTGATCTCGACGATTTATACGCAATCCAATCAGTACCGGGTGGTGCTGGATGTGGCTTCTGATTTCAGTCTGTCGCCACAATCACTCAGCCAGTTGTATGTGCCATCGCTGAGCGGTCAACAGATTCCCATGTCGGTATTGGCCAAAGTCACCGAGTCGACGACCTTCCTGGCGATTAACCATTTGAACCAGTTCCCCTCGGCAACGATCTCGTTCAACCTGGCGTCGGGCGTATCGCTGGGCGATGCAGTCGATGTAGTACGTCAGGCACAGAAGACGATTCGTATCCCGCCAAGCATCCGTACGCACTTCCAAGGTGCAGCGCAGGCATTCGAGTCATCGTTAACGAACACCGTGTTGTTGATCTTTGCCGCCATCATCACGATGTATATCGTGCTGGGGGTGCTCTACGAGAGCTTCATCCACCCGGTTACGATTCTGTCGACCCTGCCTTCGGCGGGGGTGGGTGCCTTGCTGGCGTTGCTGATCAGCGGCAATGATCTGGGCATCATCGGCATCATCGGCATCATTCTGCTGATCGGTATCGTTAAGAAGAACGCGATCATGATGATCGACTTTGCACTGGAGGCCGAACGTACCGAAGGCAAGTCGCCGCGCGAGGCCATCTATCAAGCCTGTCTGTTGCGTTTCCGCCCGATTCTGATGACCACCATGGCCGCGCTATTCGGTGCCGTGCCGCTGATGATTAGTAGCGGGATTGGTAGCGAACTTCGCCAACCGTTAGGAATCGCTATGGTCGGCGGTCTCATGGTGAGTCAGGTCCTGACGTTGTTCACCACACCTGTGATTTATCTCTATTTCGATCGATTGGCGGCTAAGCTCAAGGCACGCACCGGTTGGAATCTGAACGCACCACCGGATTACAGCGGACCGGATTCGTGAATCTCGCACGCCTGTTTGTTCATCGGCCGATTGCCACGACCCTGTTGCTCGTCGCGATCACGCTGTCGGGCGCGCTGGCCTTTTTTCAGTTACCCGTAGCACCGCTACCGCAGGTCGACTTTCCGACGATATCGATCAACGCCCGTTTGCCCGGTGCGAGTCCTGAAACGATGGCCGCCACGGTGGCCACGCCGCTGGAACGTTCGCTGACGCGTATCGCTGGCATTACCGAGATGACCTCGGTCAGCAATCTCGGGTCGACCAACATCACGCTGCAATTCGATCTAGATCGTAATATCGATGGCGCCGCGCGTGATGTGCAGGCCGCCATTGCTGCATCCCGCGCCTTATTGCCGACCGGATTACCTTCCAACCCGACGTACCGCAAGATGAACCCGGGCGATTCCCCGATTATGGTGCTGGCGTTGACATCGTCGACCATGAAGCTCGATCAGCTTTATGATGCAGCCGATACTATTCTGGCGCAGAATCTGGCACAGATTCAGGGGATTGGTCAGGTGGTGGTCGGCGGCAGTTCGGCACCCGCCGTGCGGATCTCGGTCAATCCGACCATGTTATCGTCGCTCAAAATCAGTGACGAAGATGTGCGTACCGCCATCGCCAAGGCCAATCCGTATCTCCCCAAGGGCGCCCTGGAAAATGATCGTCGTCGTTGGCAGATCCAGTCCAACGACCAAAGCAAAACCGCGGCGGACTACAAACCAGTGATTGTGGCCTGGCGCAATGGGGCACCGGTACGACTGGAAGACATCGCCACAGTGACCGACTCGGTGCAGGATTTGCGCAACATCGGTATGACCATGGGCAAACCCTCGGTCATTCTGATTCTGTATCGCCAGCCCGGTGCCAACATTATCGACACCATTAACCGGGTGAAGGCGCTGCTGCCTCAGCTTGAAGCGGTGATTCCATCGGCCATCGACATGGTATCGGTGATGGATCGGTCGCCGACGATCCTCGCCGCGCTCAAAGAAGTGGAGCGCACGTTATTGTTGTCGGTCGTGCTGGTTGTGCTGGTCGTCTATCTGTTCCTGAAGGATGCCAAGGCCACCCTAGTGCCTGGCCTAGTGGTACCTATTTCCCTGATTGGCACCTTCGGTGCCATGTATCTGCTGGATTACAGCCTCGACAGCTTCAGCATGATGGCGCTGACCATTGCCACGGGTTTTGTGGTGGATGACGCCATTGTCGTTCTGGAAAACATCTCCCGCTATCGCGAGGGCGGGATGCCGCTGCGCCAGGCGGTGCTCAAAGGCGCAGGGGAGGTGAGCTTTACCGTGGTCTCGATCTCGCTCTCGCTGATTGCAGTCTTCCTCCCCATTCTGCTGATGGGCGGCATCGTCGGCCGTTTGTTCCGTGAGTTTGCCGTCACCATGTCCGTCTCGATTCTGATTTCGATGGTGATCTCGTTGACAGCTACGCCGATGATGTGCGACATCCTGCTCAAGGAACATGCGCATCCGGTGGATTCGAAGCCACGCTTGCATCATCGTCTCCGGGTGCGAGCCGCAGGCCTGGCCAGATGGCCTGGCCAGATGCTGGTCTGGCTGATTGATCTGTTGCGATCGATTGGGCGTGGTGTCATCCGGTTCAAACGCCTAGCGCAGAAACTATTTGACCGGGCCTATCAGGGCTATGCGATGTCGATCGGTTGGGCGCTAGATCACAAGCGCATCACCTTTGCCGCGTTGTTGGTCACAGTCTGCGTGAATATTTATCTTTACAAGATTGTTCCAAAAGGATTTTTTCCGCAACAAGACAATGGGCGGATCGTCGGTTTTATCCAGGCTGACCAGTCGATTTCCTTCACCGCCATGAAAGATAAGCTCGAAACCTTCATCAATATCATCAAGGACGATCCCTCGATTCAATACGTTTCCGGGTTTACGGGTAACTCGCAACGGAACTCCGGCATTGTCTTCATGTCTCTCAAACCCTTGAGTGAACGCAAAGCCTCCGCCGATGAAATCGTGGCACGACTCCGGCCCAAGCTAGGCAGCGTTGCAGGGGCCAATCTCTTTCTGGTACCCATCCAGGACGTACGAATCGGTGGTCGCCTGAGCAACGCGCAGTTCCAGTACACCTTGCAGAGTGACGATTTGGAACTTCTGAGAGAGTGGGAGCCCAAGATCCGGGCCGAGATGGTGAAGTCGCCCATGCTGGTAGACGTCAACACGGATCAGCAGGACAAGGGCTTGCAGATGACGCTGAACATTAATCGCGACCGAGCATTCCAGTTGGGCGTGACGCCCAAGCTGATCGATGCGGCGCTGAATAACTACTTCGGGCAACGCCAGGTGTCGACGATTTATCGACCGATGAACCAGTATCGGGTCGTGCTGGACGCCGAGACCGGCTTTACCGAATCACCAGATAGCTTGCGCCGGATTTTTGTGACGAATCCGAGCGGTAAGCAGATTCCGTTCTCCGAATTCGCCACCATCGAACCTACCCGTACGCCGTTGCAGGTGAATCATGAAGGCGCGTTTGTCGCGGCGACGATCTCTTTCAATCTGCCGCTCGGTGCCTCGATGTCCGACGCGGCGGCCGCCGTTGCCGATGTAACACAGCGGCTCGGTGTGCCGACATCGATTCGCGGCAAGTTTGCGGGCAATGCCAAGGCCTTCCAGGAATCGCTCAAGACACAGCCGCTGCTGATTCTGGCGGCGATTATTGCGGTCTATATCGTGCTGGGCATGCTGTATGAGAGCCTGATCCACCCGCTGACCATTCTGTCGACGCTGCCTTCGGCGGGTGTGGGGGCGCTTCTGGCCTTGCTGGCGACCGGTGTAGAGTTCAGCGTCATCGCGCTGATCGGCGTGGTGCTGCTGATCGGTATCGTCAAAAAGAACGCCATCATGATGGTGGACTTTGCCATTAATGCACAACGAGCCGGTGCCTCAGCGCGGGATGCGATCCACCAAGCATGCTTGCTGCGCTTCCGCCCGATTCTGATGACCACCATGGCCGCGCTCTTTGGTGCGATCCCGCTGGCGATCGGGCATGGAGAGGGTGCTGAACTGCGTCAGCCCCTCGGCATCGCCATCGTCGGCGGTCTCATTTTGAGCCAGTTGCTCACGCTGTACACCACCCCGGTGGTCTATTTATTGCTGGATCGTTTTGCCAGCAAGCCCCGCATTGATTTGATGCAGGTTTTGAACAATGGTAAGTTAAGCACATGACACACCGGCCCATGAAACAAACGCGTTTATTAACCGCCATCTGTGCGGCGACGGTGGTCTTGTCCGGCTGCAATGTCGGACCGGATTACAAACGTCCGGATGCGCCGATGACGGAAACCTTCAAGGCGACGCCTGAGTGGAAAATCGCCGCGCCCGGAGACGATGTGTCGAAAGGGGAGTGGTGGAAGATCTATCGTGACCCGGTACTGGATGGCCTGATGTCGGAAGTGGCCATCAACAACCAGAACGTGGCGCTTTATGTGGCGCGCGTGCGCCAGGCGCAGGCCCTAGTCAGCGGGGCCAATGCAGCACGCTATCCGTCTATCGGCTTTAGCGGGCAGGGCGGTCGCAGCGCCTCCGGTACCGGGACCAGTAATCTCGTTAACCCCGATGGCACGATCAACGATGGCGCGCTCACCAATATGGTGAATTTCCAGCTGGGGGTGAATTGGGATTCCGATGTCTGGGGCAAGCTACGCCGCAACGTCGAATCGAAAGATGCCGGCCTGGTGGCCAGCGTTGCCGATCTGGAAAATGCCAAGCTGTCGATGCAGGTCCAGCTGGCGCAGTCGTATTTCACGATCCGATCGCTCGATTCGCTGAAGGTACTGTTTCAGAACACGACGAAGCAGAACAAACGTTCCGTCGACATTACGCGTAATGCCTTCGAGGTAGGCGTCAAAGCCCGCCAGGATCTGATCAACGCCGGCATGCAATACAAGAGCGTTGAAGCGCAACTGATCGATGTTGACAAGGATCGCGCCGCGCAGGAAGCCATTATCGCCACCCTGATTGGTCAACCCGCATCGAGCTTCACGGTGGCTTTTAACCCATTACCGGGACGCGCCAATATCACTGTGCCAGTGGTTCCGCCGGGTTTGCCGGCCGATCTGCTGGAACGTCGACCGGATATCGCTGCGGCGGAACGACGCATGGCCGTCGCCAATGCCCAGATCGGGTATCAGATGGCGGCGTTTTTCCCCAGTCTGACCCTGAATCAATCGGGCTTCCCGGGTAATAACGCCGGCTTTTACGGCACCAGCTTCGCGAATCTGTTTACCGCACCGTTTCTGTTCTGGGGGGTGGGTCCGAGCATTGCCATGACACTGCTGGACTTTGGCGCGCGCTCGGCCAACGTCGAACAGGCGCGCGGGGTCTACGACGAAAATGTCGCGTCCTATCGACAGACGGTTCTGACGGCATTGCAGGATGTGGAAACACAACTGGCGGCGCTGCGCGTGCTTGAGAAAGAAGCCTCGGTGCAGGATGAAGCCGCAGACCTTTCCGAACGGGGTGTCGTTATCGCGCTCAACCGTTACCAAGCCGGGATTGCCGGCTATACCGACGTGGTTGTGGCCGTGAATCAGGCGTTGGCGAACCAGCAGAAGTCGATTCAGATCGCCCAGCAGCGGCTCAATGCCAGCGTGCTATTGGTCAAGGCACTAGGCGGTGGCTGGGACAAGAAGCCTGTGCCGACCGCCGCCAAGACAAAAGGTTCAGCGCTTTCTGAGGGAAAGGCCGAGCAAAACAGCCAGAACCAGCAGGCCGATCAGAGACCAGGCGGGGAGGGATAGGCCAAAGAGGGGCGGAATAGGGGTGCTGCACAGACCTGAAGCCACAAAGACCTCGGGAAGCCATTGCGCCATCGGCAAGCCATTCAGGAAAATCTCGATGGGATCCCGGCCGCAAAGCACATCCGGATGCGCCATGACCCATAGGTTACGAATCGCCGCGCCGATGCCGATTAAGGTACCGGCAATCCCAGTCACGACCATGGCGATGCGGATAATACGGAACGGCAAGGCCCACGCGACAAAAGCACAAATCCCTGCAATAACAAAGGCATAGCGCTGAATGATGCACATCGTGCAAGGTTGTAAACCGCGACCGAATTGCATATAGAGCGCAGCCGATATCGCCAGTATGGTGCCCAGCATCACCAGGCCATCACAAATCCGAGGGCTCAAACGAGCCGGTCTTGTATAAGCTTTCATCCGCACATATTAACCCATGCCCCAGATCCTTTTTCTTGATGACACGCTGATCGTGATCAGCAAACCCCCCGGTTTGCTGTCACAGCCAGGCCGTCGCGCCGAGAAATGGGATAGCGTCATTACACGTCTCAAGCCGCCTTATCCGGATGCGGTCGTTGTCCACCGGTTGGATGAACCGACTTCCGGCCTAATGATGCTGGCGCGTGGCCAGGCGATGAGCAGCGGTCTCAGCAAGGCGTTTCGCGAACGTCGGGTCAATAAACGATATGAGGCCATCGTTAGCGGGATCATGACCAACGATGAAGGCAGTATTGATTTTCCGCTCATTGCGGATTGGCCCAACCGCCCAAGACAGAAAATCGACTTCGAGACCGGGAAGCCGTCGTTGACCCATTATCGGGTGCTTGAACGGAACACCCGCGAAAATTGGACTCGGGTGGACCTAGAACCTTATACCGGTCGGTCACATCAGTTACGGATGCATCTCATGGCGCTCGGCCATCCGATCTTGGGGGATCCTTTGTACGCCGATCCGGAATCCTTTGCCAAAGCACCACGAATGACGCTACATGCGACGCACCTGGACCTGGAGCATCCCTTGACCGGAGAAACGCTGGTGTTCGATTCGCCGGTACCGTTTTAGCCTCTCTGACAGCCATCCTTATTTACGCATAATTTATATTATGTAAAGTCAAAGATAGATTAAAAGGGAGGCACTGAAATCAGCCCCTCCCTGCAGGCAAGCTCGTCAGTCCTCAGCGATCCCGGGCGACACAGCTAAAGGTCATTTTGAACATGTCCTGACGAATCATCGGGTCCTGCGGTTGATCAAAGGTACGAACCTTCACTTGCTGCTGATTCTGGCTGCAATAATCCTTGGCAGCCGCATTGAGGTCATCGATCGCCGGATCCGGAATGTGCTCAGCCGCTGCCTGAGTGGGCTGACTCTTTTCGGATACGGCATAGAGATTGTCACCAATCTTGGTCACACTAGGTCCGCCACAACCGATCAGCAGGCCTGTCAGTATTGACGTATAAAGAACGGACTTGGACATCGCTACACCTCCCCTCAATTCTGAAAATCAAAAGGCCAGTACCTAAGTACTGGCCTTCTATTTGGAGCGGCAGAAGAGTCTCGAACTCTCGACCTATACCTTGGCAAGGTATCGCTCTACCAACTGAGCTACTGCCGCGAACAGGACGAAATTATATAGAGACTAACCGTGCAGGTCAAGTAAACCCCTGCCCTGATATTCCGGACTTAACTACCCTCTTTCAGGTCGGGCCAGGCCACATAGAGATAGTAGGCCATTGACCAGAGCGTCAGAATGGCCGCCACCCAGATGAACAAGGTACCCCAGAACATCATATCCAGGCCCGCCACGATGCCGCCGTCCAGCAGCATCGGTATCGCCGCCAGCTGCGCCGTGGTTTTGAGTTTCCCGATCATATTCACGGCCACGCTCTTGCGTTTGCCCATCGTGGCCATCCATTCGCGCAATGCCGAGATGGTGATTTCGCGACCGATGATGATAATTGTCACCAGTTCGCTGACGCGACTATCGGCGACCAGCAGTACCAAGGCGGTCGAAACAATCAGCTTGTCGGCGACGGGATCCAGAAACGCCCCGAAGTTGGTCGTCTGGTTCCATTTGCGTGCCAGATAGCCATCCAGCCAATCCGTGGCGGCGGCGATCATGAAGATCCAAGCGGCGATGAAATTATGCGTATCCGGTTCGAGCGGCAAGACGCCCGGTACAAAAGCCAGAATCAGCAACGGGATACAGGCGATACGCGCCCAGGTCAAAATTAACGGCAAACTCATCATGGTCGTTATTATCAGCGATCTTGTAGTGCTTCGTGAACTCTTTGCGCCAATTCTTCACTCATGCCCGGCACGGCCGCAATGGCGTCGATCCCCGCAACCTTGATCGCCGAGACGCTGCCGAAGCACGTAATCAGCGCTTTACGCCGTTTGGGGCCAATGCCGGCGATATCATCAAGTCGTGAGCCAATGCGCGCTTTCTGGCGGCGGCCACGATGCCCGGTGAGCGCGAAGCGGTGGGCTTCATCGCGGACTTCCTGCACCAGATGTAGCCCGGGGTCATCCGGATCCAGATGCAAGGGTTCGCGGCCATCGGCGAACACGAGCGACTCCAAACCGGGTTTACGCCCTAGGCCTTTGGCCACGCCGACCAGCGGCATATCGGTGAGCCCCAGTTCGGTGAGCGCTTCGGCGGCTTTAGCAACCTGCCCATTGCCGCCATCGATCAGAAGCAGATCGGGGCGCACCGCTTCGACGCCCTGATCATTCGGCTTGTAACGCCGGTAGACCGCCTGATGAATGGCCGCATAATCATCACCCGGCGTGATATCGGTGATGTTGAACCGTCGGTACTCCGAGCGGCGCATGCCACCGCCCTCTTTCTCATCACTCACCCAAACAACGCAGCTGGCGACGGCCGCTTCCCCCTGCGTGTGGCTGATGTCGAAGCACTCAATGCGGTTCAATTGATCGATCGCCGTGCCCGCGCTCTGCAATGCCGTCAGCAACGAGGCCTGCCGCTTACCTTGTAAGCTTTGCATCTGACGTCGTTGCGTGAGTGCCAGTCCGGCATTATTGATGGCGAGCTCTACCCAGGACTTATGCTGGTTGTAATGCGGCAGATCCATCGGTAGCGGTCGACCCAGCACACCCGTGAGCGTTTCAACCACGGCTTCATCTACGGGGACATTCACCAGTACCTTGCCCGGTGCCGGGTGCACCGCATAGTGCGCCTCGATAAAAGCGGACAGTACTTCACTCAAAGTCGCCTGATCCAGTTGATTGGCCTGCTGTGGAAACTGCGGCCGGTCACCCAGATGTCGCCCACCACGCACCATGGCTAAGTTGACGCAGAGACTACCGCCCTGCTCCACCGCCACGATGATGTCGATATCTTCGGCCTGATGGCTATCCATGATCTGCGTATCGCGCGCGCGGTGTAGCGCCTGAATCTGATCGCGAAACGATGCTGCCTGTTCGAAGGCCAGTCGCTCAACCGCTTGCTCCATCAGAGTAGTCAACCGCTGAATAATTTCCTGATGGCGGCCCTGCACAAACATGGAGGCCGCGCGCACATCCTCTGCGTAATCCGCTTCACTGATGAGATCCACACACGGTCCAGAACAACGTTTGATCTGATACAGCAAACACGGGCGCGTCCGGTTATTGAAGACCGATGCTTCGCAAGTGCGTAACCGGAAGATCTTCTGCAATAGATGTACTGCTTCACGTACCGACCAGGCATTGGGATACGGCCCGAAATAATCCGCATTGGGTGACAACGAGCCACGGTGCAGACCGATCATCGGCCAGGTCTCACGAGTCAGGCGGATATAGGGGTACGACTTGTCATCGCGAAACAGAATGTTGTACTTCGGCGCCAGTTCCTTAATCAGGTGGTTTTCCAGCAACAACGCTTCGGATTCCGATGGTGTCGGCGTCACCTCCAGCTTCGCCACTTTGCTCACCATCAAGGCGATACGCGGGCTGCTCAGATTCTTGGCAAAGTACGATGAGACCCGACTCTTAAGATTACGGGCCTTGCCAACGTAAAGCACCTGACCATCTTCGGCCAGAAAGCGATACACCCCCGGCCGCTCAGGCAGCGTGCGTACCTGATCTTGCAGGGGGTGGCTCATGATGGCTTAGAGTGCCTGAATCAGCTTCAGCGCTGCCTGATAATCCGGGTGGGCATCGAGTTGTGCACGAGTCAGCGGACGATCCGTCCCCAACCCTGCTTCGCCCAGCAGATTTGGAATGCGCGCAGCACGCTTCGGCTGTGGCACCGGCTGCCATTCGGCGATCAGTTGATCGACAAAGTCCGGTTTGTTACAGACGAGCAGTACGTCACAGCCGGCGTCCCAGGCGGCATTCGCGCGGTCGATGATGTTGCCGGCGACGCTGGCACCTTCCATCGAGAGATCATCGCTGAAGATGATGCCGTCGAACTGGCATTCGAGGCGCAGCTTTTCTAGCCAGCGCGGCGAGAAGCCAGCCGGACGTTCATCCAGTACCGGATAGATCACGTGCGCCGGCATTACCGCATCGAGCGAGAGCTCGTGATACGGCTGCATATCTGGTTCGATGTCTTCTAGGCTGCGTTCATCGACCGGAATCGCTACGTGCGAATCGGCTTCGACCCAACCATGACCCGGGAAATGCTTACCGCACGAACCCATGCCCCCCTTGCTCAGACCACGAATCAAAGCGGCAGCGAGACGTGACACGATCTGCGGATCTTTAGAGAAGCTGCGATCACCAATGACCCCGCTGCGGCCCCAATCCAGATCCAGCACCGGGGTAAAGGAAAAGTCGACCCCATGTGCACGCAGTTCGGTGGCCAGCACGAGACCCACGGCTTCAGCGGCATTGTCCGCCGCGATCGGATTCTTGCTGTGCAGTTCGCCCAACACACGCATGGCTGGTAGACGTGTAAACCCTTCGCGGAAGCGCTGTACCCTGCCCCCCTCGTGGTCTACGGTAATTGGCAACGGGGGATTGCGCAGTTGAGCAATCTCTTGTGTCAGCGCAGACAGTTGCACGGGGTCTTTGTAGTTACGCGAGAAGAGAATGACACCTCCGACCAGCGGATGCATCAATCGACGCTTATCGGCCTCGGTGAGAGTTAAACCCTCGACATCCACCATCAACGGACCATAAGTGACCTGGGTATTCATAGACTCTCCACAACAACAAAGGCAAGTGCATGATCCACCTCATCGGAAATCGACAGATGAATCTGCAGGGAACGCTGGCGAATCCATTCATCCAGCGCGGCATCAAAACTAAAAAAGGGTTTACCCAGCGCATCGTGTTCGACACGAATCGCCGGTAACAGCACCGGTGCACGCAAACCGGTGCCTAAGGCCTTGGCCAAGGCTTCTTTGGCGGCAAAGCGCTTAGCGACAAAACGTTCACGTGATGGTGCCGCATCGGCTTCGAGTATCTCGGCCGGATGCAGTAGATGCTGCACACCCCGATCCGGATGGCGCGACAGCAACTGTCCAATCCGCTGGACAGCAACGATGTCGGTACCGATACCCTGAATCATGGGCTTTAGCTGAGGCTGACCGCTTCGCGCATCAGTCGCTTCATTTCGCTCACGGCTTCGCGCAACCCGACAAAAACCGATCGGCTGACGATGGCATGGCCGATATGCAGCTCACGGATACCGGGTAGTGCCGCAATCGGCTGAACGTTGTAATAGTTCAGCGCATGGCCGGCATTAAAGCGCATGCCCAGTGCACGAATCTGTTGCCCCGCAGATGCCACGCGCAACAGTTCCGTCTGTACCGCGGGGCGTTCGATATCGCGACCGGCGGCATGAAACGCATGCGCATAGGGCCCGGTGTGCACTTCACAGACTTGCACACCGATTCTGGCGGCGGCATCAACTTGCGCTGGATCGGCATCAATGAAGGTACTCGTCACAATGCCAGCATCGCGTAACCGAGCCACGATGTCAGCCAGGCGTTTTTCCTGGCTCACGATATCCAGTCCGCCTTCGGTCGTGACTTCCTGGCGTCCCTCGGGGACAAGCATGGCCATTTCAGGCTTGAGCGTACAGGCGATGGCGACCATTTCGTCGGTCGCTGCCATTTCCAGATTGAGTTTGATCTGCGTCAGATCGCGCAGCTTGCGCACATCGGCATCCTGAATATGGCGGCGGTCTTCGCGTAGATGTACGGTAATGCCATCGGCACCGCCCAGATGGGCTTCGACGGCGGCCCAGACCGGATCCGGTTCGTAGGTACGACGTGCCTGGCGGAGCGTGGCTACGTGATCAATATTTACGCCGAGTTCAATCATGATTGATAAGTCACAGGTCGGTCAAATCTTCAAACAGGCGACGGCTATGGAGCTGCCGCCCATTCAGGTAAAACGCCATCAGACTACGCATCAGCTGTTTGCTTTCTGCAAGGCTGGCCGGATCGCCAAAGGATTCGGCGTCCATATCCAGCAATGTCTTGCCGCTTATTGTACCGGCGGCAGCCGAAGAATCGGCCACCACCCGCGGGCCGGACTCCATTTCGTATAAATACCGGCGATCCGGCTGAAGCGCGGCGCCTGCCGTGTCATGAGTCAACATCAACCCATAGCCCAGTTCGCCGAGGAGTCGTTTCTCGAAGCTGCGCAGACAAGCAGAAAAGAACGCCGCATCCGGTGTGCTGGATGTAGCCAATGCCACCAGCGTTTTGCTGTAATGATCAAAGACCTGCTCGTGCGCGTCTTCACGCGGCAATAGACTGAGCAGCAGTTCGTTCAAGTAATAACCGCATAGTAGCGCCCGGCCTTGCAGCAGCGGCTGGCCGCCCTGCCATTCGGCATGATGCAGCGTGACAACCTCACCTTTACCACTCCAGGTCATTTCCAACGGTTGAAAAGCCATCAAGACACCACGCATGGCAGATCGTGGTCGACGGACGCCTTTAGCCACCAGTGCGATACGGCCGTAATCCCGTGTCATCGCTTCCAGCACGAGGCTGGTCTCCCGGTACGGCCGGGTATGCAGCACAAAAGCGGCCTGGCGTTCAACCTTGATCGGGCGCATGGCGTGTATGAGGAGCCGGATAACCGCTTATTCGTAGCCCAGCGAGCGCAATAGGCGCTCATCGTCGGCCCAACCGGATTTCACCTTCACCCAAAGCTCCACGTAGACCGTACCGCCAAACAACCGGGTCATGTCCTGGCGCGCTTCGCTCGCAATACGCTTGAGCGTTTCGCCGCCTTTGCCAATGACAATCGCTTTGTGCGACTCACGGTCGACCACCACGGCAGCAAAGATGCGGCGCAGCTCGCCTTCGGTCTCGAACTTTTCGATTTCTACGGTCGTCGCATAAGGCAGTTCATCGCCCAAGAGGCGGAACAATTTTTCGCGGATATATTCGGCCGCGAGGAAGCGTTCACTCCGATCAGTCAGCGTGTCGGGATCGTAGAGGAAGCCTTGCTGTGGCAGCGCTTTGCGGATCTCGCCCAGCAGCGCATCGGCCTGGGTGCCCTTCTCGGCGCTGACCGGCACCACGGCAAACCAGTCGCGTACCGCCGATAGCTCGGCGATGAAGGGCAGCAATGCCGCCTTATCCTTGAGTTGGTCGATCTTGTTCAGCACCAGAATGACGGGTTTGTCGTCGGGCAGCAACGCCACGACTTTACGGTCCTGTTCACCGTAGCGCCCCGCTTCGATCACCAGACAAATGACGTCGACTTCCTGAAGCGCTTGCGTGACGCCCCGGTTCATCGTGCGGTTCAGTGCCGAGCTATGCTTGGTCTGAAAACCCGGCGTATCGACGAAAACATACTGCGCATCCTCGTCAGTACGAACACCCATGATGCGGTGACGCGTCGTTTGGGCTTTGCGCGACGTAATACTGAGCTTTTCACCAATCAAGCGATTGAGCAGCGTGGACTTCCCCACGTTCGGCCGACCGACCAAGGCCACCAGACCGGCAGGCGCCAGCGGCATAGCGCTCATGTCTTGCGTTGCTTCGTTCATCAAGCCCCACCCTTCTTCTTATCCGCCGCTGGCAGCGCTTCCAGTTGTTGCAGGACCAGTTCGGCGGCCTGTTGTTCGGCCGCACGGCGGGTGACACCGCTGCCACGACCTTCGACACAGAATGCCGGCACGCGACATAGCACTTCAAAGGTCTGTGCGTGAGCGGCCCCCGTAACATTCGGCGACTCATAGATCGGCAAGGCGCAATGCCGGCCTTGCAACCATTCCTGAAGACGCGTCTTGGCATCTTTGGCAGCGGGCAAGCGGTCGAGGTCAATAGCGGCGATACGTGTAGCAAAGGCCGACAAAATCACTTGTTGTGCGGCGGCAAAACCGCCGTCACGCCACAGCGCACCGTACAACGACTCCACGGTATCCGCTAGAATCGATGGCCGGTGTTGGCCGCCACTTTTGAGTTCACCTTCGCCTAGGCGTAGATAGCGACCCAGCTTCAGCTCTTCAGCCACCGATACCAACTGATCCTGACAAACGAGATTGGCGCGCAATCGGGAAAGATCCCCTTCGGGCAACTCCGGGAATGCCTGGTACAGGGCTTCGGCAACTACGGCGTTCAGAATCGAATCGCCCAGAAACTCCAAGCGCTCGTAATGGTTGCGGCCATAACTCCTGTGTGTCAGCGCCTGTTCTAGCAATGCCCGGTCGCTAAAGCGGTACTGAATAACCGCTTCCAGTTCGGCGAGTACGGTCTGGGTCGGCGAGGCGTTCATGACGATCCGGGTTTCTTATCGGAAGGAACCGATACGACCCATATCACCCCAGTGGAACCAGATAAAGAAGGCTTTGCCGACAATATTGGCATCGGGCACAAAGCCCCAGACCCGGCTGTCTTTACTGTTGTCACGGTTATCGCCCATGGCGAAGTAATGTCCTTCGGGTACTTTGCAGACAAACCCGGCGCTGTCGTAACGGCATTGATCACGATACGGGAATCGCACCACATCCGGTACAAAGGCCGGCGCATCGGCATCGTTCAGGGTGTTGTAGGTCACATCACCCAGCGTTTCACGGAACATGCGCGAACTGTACAGGCGGTCGGTATGCAGATAATCCTGCTCGGCCGTGCGCGGTACCGGAACACCATTGATGCTGAGTTGCTTGTTCTGATAGCTCACTGTATCGCCCGGCAAACCGATCACACGTTTGATGTAATCCACATTGGGCTCGGGCGGATAGCGGAAGACCACCACATCGCCCCGGGCTACGGGCTTACCGGAAACGATCTCCGTACCCACGATCGGGAGCCGCAAACCATAGGTGAACTTGTTGACCAGAATGTAGTCGCCCACTTGCAGGGTCGGAATCATCGAACCGGATGGAATCTTAAAGGGCTCGACCACAAAAGAGCGCAGCGCAAAAACTGCCAGAATCACCGGGAACAGACTGGCGCCCCACTCTACCCAGATCGGGTTCTTGGCACCCGGCACCCGCAGCTTGCGGGCATAGAGCACATCGATTAGCCACAGAATACCGGTGGCCAGGGTGACCAGAAACAGAATCAGTGCAAAGTTCATTCAGGCTCCGTCCGTTATTTACCATCAACGCGCAGTACCGCCAGGAAGGCTTCTTGCGGCACTTCTACCGTGCCGATCTGCTTCATGCGCTTCTTACCGGCTTTCTGCTTTTCGAGCAGCTTCTTCTTCCGCGAGATATCGCCGCCGTAGCACTTGGCCAGCACGTCCTTACGCATGGCCTTGACCGTTTCGCGGGCGATGATCTGCGCGCCAAGTGCGGCCTGGATCGCCACATCGTACATCTGTCGTGGAATCAGCTCACGCATCTTGCTCACCAGTTCGCGGCCACGGAAGACCGAGCTGGAGCGGTGCACGATGAGCGACAGCGCATCCACCTTATCGCCATTGATCAGGACATCCAGCTTGACCATGTCGGCGGTGCGATATTCCTTGAATTCGTAGTCGAGCGAGGCGTAACCGCGCGAAACCGATTTCAGCTTGTCGAAAAAGTCGAATACCACCTCAGACAACGGGAGTTCGTAAATCATCTGGACCTGCCGGCCGTGATAGCGCATATCGATCTGTGAACCACGTTTCTGATTACACAGTGTAATCACCGAACCCACATAGTCCTGCGGCAGGAAAATAAAGGCCGTGATGATCGGTTCGCGAATCTCTTCGATCTTGCCAATGTCCGGCAGCTTCGACGGGTTTTCCACAATGATCTGTTCACCATTGCGCAAGCCGACCTCATAAACCACCGTGGGTGCGGTGGTAATGAGATCCATATCGAATTCGCGTTCCAGACGCTCCTGCACAATCTCCATGTGCAACAGGCCCAGGAAGCCACAACGGAAACCGAAGCCCAGCGCCTGTGACACTTCTGGCTCGAACTGCAGCGCGGCGTCATTCAGCTGCAATTTTTCCAATGAATCGCGTAGCTGTTCATATTCGTTGGGTTCCACCGGATACAAACCGGCAAACACCTGCGGTTTAATTTCCTTGAAACCTTCGAGCGGTTTGTCGGCCGGACGGTCCGCCAGCGTGATGGTGTCGCCAACGCGCGCGGCCTTCAGTTCCTTGATGTTGGAAATGATGAAACCGACCTCGCCTGCTGACAGTTGAGGCTGCTGCTTCGACTTCGGCGTAAAGATACCGACCTGCTCACAGAGGTGCGTCGAACCCGACGACATCAGTTTCATGCGGTCTTTGGGTTTCAGAACGCCATCGATCACGCGGACCAACATCACCACGCCGACATAGTTATCAAACCAGGAGTCGACAATCAGCGCCTTGAGCGGCGCATCCGGGTCACCCACGGGCGCCGGAATCTTGGCAACGACTTGCTCGAGAATCTCGTCGATGCCGATACCGGTTTTGGCGCTGGCTTCAACGGCTTCAGTCGCATCGATGCCGATCACATCCTCAATTTCAGCGCGGGCATTGTCCGGGTTCGCCGACGGCAGATCGATCTTGTTGAGTACCGGCACGACCTCGACCCCTAGGTCGAGTGCCGTATAACAGTTGGCCACGGTCTGAGCTTCGACGCCCTGCGAGGCATCTACCACCAACAGCGCCCCTTCGCAGGCCGATAGCGAACGCGAGACTTCGTAAGAAAAGTCGACGTGTCCCGGCGTATCGATCAGGTTCAAGCGATAGGTCTGACCATCTTTGGCCTTGTAGTCCAGCGCCGCCGTCTGCGCCTTGATGGTAATGCCGCGTTCCTTCTCGATATCCATCGAATCCAGAACCTGGGCTTCCATTTCGCGGTCGGACAAGCCGCCGCAGCGGTGAATCAAACGGTCAGCCAGGGTCGATTTACCGTGGTCGATATGGGCGATGATCGAGAAGTTGCGTATGTGCTTCAAAGGAAATCCGTATTCCGGCCGTCGGCCGGTAAAAATGCCAAAACCCTGATCCGGCGCACCGCGCCAGTCAACCCGCTATTCTACCGGATCGGAGCCGCCCCTGGCGGCTCCCCGGGCGTAATCCCTAGCGGGGATTCCCTGGCGGGATCGGCACAAAAATCTGGATATTGGCGCGGCGGATCAGCAAGGTCGCCGGTAAACGGCTATCCAGTTGATTCATCAGCTGATTGAACTGCTGCACCGAGCGAACATCCTGGGTATCACCCTGAGAGACCACCGCCAGAATGACGTCGCCGGGCCGCAGGTCGACACGGCCACCCGGGCGAATGTCGACCACCATGATGCCGGCATTCAGACGCATCTGCTGTTTCTGTTCGGCGCTGAGGTCGGACAAGGCAACGCCTAGACGACTATTGGTCCCTTCGGCCGCTGAACGAGTTGCTGGCTTGGTGCTGGTTACCCGTTCGTCCTGGAATTCCCCAATGGTCACGGTCACGGTACGCGTCTGGCCTTTACGCCATAAATCGACCAGCGCCCGTGTGCCCGGTTTCATCAATCCGACCATACGCGGTAGATCACTCGATGCGGTAATCGGCTTACCGTCAAAACGCAGAATGACGTCACCCGGTTCAATGCCGGCACGCGCCGCAGGTCCATTGGGCTCGATGCTATTGACCAAGGCACCACCGGCCTTCGGCAAACCAAAAGCTTCGGCCATTTCGCGGGTCACTTCCTGGATGGAAACCCCCATACGGCCATGACTGGCGCGACCACGGGCCCGCAACTGTTGCTGGATATCCATGGCCAGATCGATCGGGATAGCGAAGGAGATGCCCATGAAGCCGCCTGAACGACTGAAAATTTGCGAGTTAATCCCGACCACGTCGCCCTTTAGGTTAAACAACGGTCCGCCGGAGTTACCCGGGTTAATCGCCACATCGGTCTGGATGAAGGGCACGTAGTTTTCTTGGGGCAAGGCGCGGCCTTTGGCGCTGACGATGCCGGCGGTGACCGAGTGCTCAAAACCGAAGGGGCTACCAATGGCCACAACCCATTCGCCCGGTTTTAGTTGGCTCGAGTCACCCAGACGCACAGCCTGCAAACCGCTGGCCTCGATCTTGATCAATGCCACGTCGGTACGCTTATCTGAGCCAATGACCTTGGCGCGGAACTCGCGTTTATCCAGTAGTTTGACGGTGACTTCGTCCGCCCCGTCGATGACGTGAGCGTTGGTCATCACATAGCCGTCGGCACTGATGATGAAGCCGGAACCCAGCGAGCGGTTCTCCGGTTGCTGTTGAATGCCGCCCGGTGCTTGCGGGAAGAAACGACGAAAGATTTCAAAGGCCGGGTCGCTTGGATCCATCGGAAACCCGTTGTTAGCTTGCTTGGCCCGGCCATTCTGTACCGTACTGATGTTCACCACGGAGGGTGATTGCTTTTCAGCGAGCTCCACAAAATCCGGTAGGCCACGGGTCTGTGCCGAGGCGGTGAGCGGCAGCGGCGTCAACACGCCAACGACGATAGCAAGGATCAGGGCATTCAATAGACGAAACAACTTCATGGGGGTCACTTCAGAGACGTTCAAGAATACGGGGCGAGGCCATCGGGGTTCGGCGTTGCGAGGCGCGCAACTGCGCCCAGGCGGCGATGAGACCAATGCCAGCACCGATCATGGCACCGATATCATGCGTGACCTGCCACTGCATCGGCAGCAAATCGGGCAGGAGTGCGGCACCCAACAGACTCCCGGCAAAGAACAGCATCAACGAAATCACATAAGTCCGAGTGACGCCGCGCGACAGCTGGTCATCTGGAATGGCAACACGAACGGTATCGCCGACCGACAAACCAATGGGATCTGATACCACCATCGATTTGGGTTTGGAGCATAGGGGTTGGGCCAGACTGACACCCCCGCAACCGCCGGGCTCATTACAACGACCACAGCCGCCGTTCACTTCAAACTCAAGACGTACAAGCACCAGGCCTTCCGGGCCTTGCAAAGTTTGGGCAACAGTGGCGTTACGTTCAGCCATGGGCGAATCCTACGTTAAATGTGTTCAGCGTGTCTTATAAATTGCTTAGCGTCCATCAACCCGGGCCCAGAGCTGAACTAGGGTGGTACGTTCTGCTCGAAAGGTCGTATCACGTCCTCGCGGCGACTCGCCACGCAGTACTTGCCGGGTGACCGCGTAGTAATAGAGTTGCTCATGCACGGTGTCGCTCCAGTCCGCTTGTTCAGCCAAGCTGACCTCGCCATCCACAAAGGCGGAGGCCCAGGTCTCCTCGATCGTCAGATCAGTCGCGTGGTTCGGGTTCATGCGGGTTCCATCAGATGTTTAAGATCATGCGCGATGGCCTCACGAGCGCGGTGAATCCGCGAACGTACTGTGCCCACCGGTACCTGTTGACGTTGGGCAATTTCGGCATAACTCAAGCCTCCCTGCTCCCGCTGCTCAAAAGCTTCACGCAAAGGTCCAGGCAAGGCATCGAGCGATTGCTGGATCGCACCGGCCAGCTCCTGCTGCCAGAGCAGTTCATCGGGTGTTGGCGGTAGGTGTGCCCAGCCATCGGCAGGTTCCAGCGCAGGATCGAGCTCATCATCGCCGTCACCGCTATTCATGGAGACATTATCGGGGCGCTTCAGCTGGGCTTTACGCCAGCTTAGATAGGCGTTTCGTGCAATGCTGGCTAACCAGGTGGAGAAACTCGCGTCACCACGAAAGCCGGCCAGTGAGACATAGGCTTTGAACAGGCTTTCCTGCAACAGCTCTTCGGCAGCCGACCGATCCTGCGTTAGACGGGTCAGCCAACGCAGAATACCGCTCTGGCATGGCAAGACCAGCGCCTCGAAGGCCGCACGATCACCACCCTGTGCGGCAGCGATCAGCGCTGCTTCGGCGCGGGGCTCAAGGCCTTTGGCAGAGGATGACGCGGTCAAGAAAAGCCCTTGAAAATGGGGTTGTCGAAAGTGAGAAGCGGTAGAATGCGCACTATATTACAGAGTCTTGCGCACGACCCGCCACCTATCTTGAACGCCACTGCATCCCCTCCTCCGATCCGATCGCACTTTGATGTGCTGATCATCGGCAGCGGCTTGGCTGGCCAAGGCTCGGCGCTCTGTCTGGCGGATGCCGGGCTAAAGGTCGGACTCGTCAGTAAACGGGCTGTGACCGATTCCGCCTCCAGTTGGGCCCAGGGCGGGATTGCTGCCGTGCTCGACAGCACCGACTCCATCGAAAGCCATATCGAAGATACCTTGAACGCTGGCGCGCATCTCAACGACCCGACTGCGACCCGTTTTGCCGTCGAACATGCACCCGAGGCCATCCAGTGGTTGATTGATCGTGGCGTTCCTTTTACCCGCGAAGATGGCAAATACCATCTGACCCGTGAAGGCGGCCATAGCCATCGTCGTGTCATCCATGTCGACGATGCCACGGGCGCTGCTGTGCAGGCGACGCTGACGCCGCAGGTGTTGAATCACCCCAACATCACAGTGATGGAAGACCATATCGTCGTCGATCTGATTACTGCGAAGAAGATCGGCCGACAGCGCTTCTCGCGGTCGAACCGCTGCCTGGGTGCTTACGTGCTCGATAGCACCACAGGCACTGTCCACACCATGGCTGCCGCACATACTCTGCTCGCCACCGGCGGCGCCGGCAAGGTTTATCTCTACACGACGAATCCGGACACCTCGACGGGTGACGGCATTGCAATGGCCTGGCGCGCCGGCTGTCGCATCGCCAACATGGAATTCATCCAGTTCCACCCGACCTGTCTGTATCACCCCAAAGAAAAATCATTCCTGATTAGCGAGGCGGTGCGCGGTGAAGGCGGTTTGCTCAAGCGACCGGATGGCACACGTTTCATGGATGACTACGATCCGCGCGCCGAGCTGGCCCCGCGCGATATCGTGGCTCGGGCGATTGATGCGGAAATGAAGCGTCACGGCCTGGACTGTGTCTACTTGGATATCAGCCATCAACCGGCCGACTTCGTGAAGACCCACTTCCCGACGATTTACGAACGATGCCGCCAGCTCGGCATCGACATCACCAAAGAACCCATTCCCGTCGTCCCCGCCGCGCACTATACCTGCGGCGGCGTGGTGGTTGATCAGCACGCACGTACCGACATCCCCGGCCTCTATGCCGCTGGAGAAGTGACGTGTAGCGGCCTGCATGGCGCCAACCGCCTGGCCTCGAACTCGCTGCTGGAATGCCTGGTCTATGCGCGGGCCGCGTCGGACGACATCATCGCTAACCCGCAACCGATTCCGGACAATCTACCGCTCTGGGATGAAAGTCGCGTAACCGATGCCGACGAAGAGATCGTTATTTCGCACAACTGGGATGAGCTGCGCCGTTTCATGTGGGACTACGTGGGTATCGTGCGCACCACCAAACGCTTGCTGCGCGCTCAGCACCGCATTCGCCTGCTCTTCCGAGAGATTGACGAGTTCTATGCCAATTTCCGCATCAGCCATGACCTACTGGAACTGCGTAACCTCGTGCAAACGGCGGATCTGATCGTGCGCTCCGCGATGAAGCGTAAAGAAAGCCGTGGCCTGCACTACTCGCGGGATTACCCCGATACGCTGAAACAAGCGAAGAACACCGTTTTGCGCAAAAGGATTTGACGATCTAGCGGTTGGCCAATTGCCGGCGCGTTAGCCGGGCCCAGACCAATAGACGTCGCCACTCGGTGCCACGCATCAGCCCCAGACTATCGGGCAACAACACCACGGCTCGATTCAGCCAGCTTGGCAAACGACCCGCAGAATCTGAATCTCGTTCAAATTGCAGCACAATCAGCCAGGGATAAACGCTGGCATGGGTGCAGCGCAAGCCGACTTCGCCTTGGGATGGGTCTTGCACGCTACACGCCAACGGCCGGTAACTGAAGACTATGGGGCAACCCGGCATACGGCTACGACGCCAGCCATCGGCAAAAAGGGCCATTCCGGTGTTGGATCCGGCGATGGGATTTGAGCCACATACTACTGCAAAAGATCCTGCGTTGAATGCCCGCGAGACATTGAAGTTTAACAATGATTGGAGTTTGAAGCAGGTGAATGTAATGCCGGCGCCCAGATTTTCTTATTCTTTGGGTAAGCCGTTCAAATTGGGTAAGAAAGAAGCGGGATTGTTGGTGAGTTGGAATTATGCGATTTCACCCAAGCGCAGTGCAGGTAATGTGGTTTCCAAAGATTACAGTACCAACTATACTTACAAAGCGTTTAATGATGATATTCTCAGTACAAACGTACAAAATGGTGGTGTGGTCAACTTGAGTGTGAAGTTGAATAAACAGAACCGCATAGATTTTCGGAATTTGTTGAGTTTGACCTATGATGCGGGTTCTACGCTGCGTGCCGGTTTGACAGATGCTGATAACAATATGTATGGTGAGGGTTTTTCAAACCAGGTGAATTTTAACCGTTTGGTGAGTAGTCAGGTCAATGGATTGCACAGTTTCGGAAAGGACAAAAGCAAACTGACCTGGGTGTTGAATTACGGAAATATTTACAGAGCAGTGCCTGATTTTAGGATTGCAAACTATGCTTTGCCTGATGGTGACATTGCCAATAGGCAGT
>CALKUR010000012.1 GCA_937996725.1 uncultured Dechloromonas sp.
CGATCTGCCGGCGCTTCGAAGGCCAACTCTAAGTGTTTCTGTGCCGCCGGCAGCACCCACTCCTCCGCCACTTCGCGCACCAGCGCGGCCAGATCGACCCGCGCATCGCCCTGCACGTCACCTGTACTCTCAGCACGCGCCAGTGTCAGCAACTGCGACACCAAGTGCGAGGCGCGATCCACGCTACTACCGATACGCTGCAACGAGCCCTTGAGCGCATCGGAATCTTCTTCGTACATCGCCAGCTGCGCCTGGGTTTTCAACGCAGTCAGCGGCGTTTTGAGCTGATGCGCCGCGTCGGCGATAAAACGTTGCTGTACTTCCAGGTTGTCACGCATGCGATCAAGCAAATCATTAAATGCCTCGACCAGCGGTTGAATCTCTTCCGGCAAACGCCGTACCGTCATGGGCGACAGATCATGTTCATCACGCGAGGCAATCCGCGATTTTAAAAACTGGAGCGGCCGCAGGCCTTGCGCCAGACCGAACCAGACCAGTACCACGACCACCGGCACAATAAAGAACTGCGGCAGAATCACGCTGGCGACGATCTGGTTGATCAATTGGCGTCGCTTTTCGAGCGACTCACCGACTTCTACCAATACCCACTGCTTGGGGTTCTCCGGTGAGGTCACCACGGTGTAAGCGATGCGTAGATCTTCACCACCGAATTCGGCATCGCGAAAACCGACTTGGTTATCTGGCAGCGTCGGCTTCGCCATGGGAATTGGCGGCGGTAGCTCCCGATCGCCATGAAGCAACTTACCCTCAGGGGAAATCACATGGTAGTAAACAACATCGGTTTCGTCGGAACGCAGCAAGGCATGCGCCGAGCGCGAGAAGCTCACCACCGGCACCGAGCCCTCGGCAAACTGCACCTGGCGCGAAATGGCCAGCGTATCTTCGCGTAGCGTTTGATCAAACGGGTTGGCCGCCACCGACATGGCGTAGTGGTACGTCACCACAATACTGAGCGGCCACACAAACAGCAGTGGCGCCAGCATCCAGTCGAGAATCTCCCCGAACAGGGAGCGCTGGTTAGGCCGGTGCTTTGTCTTCGTGCGGCTTTTCAAGACAGTAGCCTAAACCGCGTGCCGTCACGATTTGCACCCCGCCCGCTTCTAGCTTTTTACGCAGGCGGTGCACATACACCTCAATGGCGTTGTGGCTGACTTCTTCGCCCCAGCCGCACAGATGATCGACGAGTTGATCCTTACTCACCAGGCGACCCACCCGTGTGAGCAGAATTTCCAGCAGCCCCACTTCGCGCGCCGACAGATCTAGCGGCTGGCCGTTCAGCGTAGCGACGCGACCAACCTGGTCGTAGGTGAGATTGCCACACACCATATTGGGCGTGCTATTCGAATTACGTCGGATCAGCGCCCGCACCCGCGCTGCCAGTTCGTCCAAATCAAAAGGCTTGCCCATGTAATCATCGGCACCCAGATCCAGACCCTTCACGCGGTCGGTGGGCGCATCGTGCGCGGTGAGCATGAGTACAGGCACATGTGGCACCGACGGGTTGTGGCGTGCGCGCAAACGGCGCAATACTTCTAGACCCGTCATGCGCGGCAGACCAATATCCAGAATCGCCAAATCGTAGTTACAAGCCTGCATGGCCGAATCGGCATCAATGCCGTTATCGGAAACATCGACTGCATAACCGGCCTTGCGCAATGCCCGGGCGACCCCATCGGCAATAATCGAATCATCCTCGGCCAACAAAATGCGCATACCCGGCGTCTCCCCACGAAGGCGTCAATTTATAACAACGAATGCTGTCAGTTTCGCGTAAGAGTGTACCAAGGCTGCCGCCCACAAAGTTTTGCGGCGCAGCATATCAAATACAATTGTCGCCAATTCCAGCTACCATGGGCGCACACAATTCCCGCACACCAACCATGACTCGACTGCGTATCGCACTCTTGATAACCGCCCTCGCTTGCCTCAGTTCGACCAGCTGGGCCAAGCAACCTTTGATTCTGCCGCCGGATGCCTTCAACCCGGCGCAGATTCTGCCCGCACCCCCCGCCGACGACTCCGCCGAAGCCCAAGCCGAGCGCGCCTATATCAAGGCCGCCTATACGGATGCGACACCCGAGCAGCGAGCCAAAGCACAACGGGATGCGGCGAACGAGAGCGTGCGCTTGTTCGCCGACACCATCCCCGGCTTCAATCTCGATCAGCTGCCCGCCACCAAAGCCTTGTTCAAAACCATCCGCACCAACGAAGAAGCCCAGACTGGCGTCTTCAAGCGCTACTTCCATCGCCAGCGGCCGTACCAGGTGGATAGCAGCATCACCCCTTGTCTGCCACCTAAGAACTTCGATATCAACGCGAGCGACCCGAGCGGCCACACCACCATGGCATTCAGCAGCGCCGTTATTCTGGCCGATCTGCTGCCGGCTTACGCCGAAGCCATCATGACGCGGGCCGAACACTATGGACGTCATCGCATCGTCTGCGGCGCACACCATCCATTCGATGTGCGCTCCGGCCAAGTGCTCGGCACCCTCATTGGTGTGACGCTACTTAAAAGCCCAGCGCTGAAGCCGCAACTCGGCGCCGCCCGCGCTGAGTTGACCAACAAAATCACGGCACCCACAAAGCTGCAAAAAACTGAATGGGTTGCGACACGTATCAACGGCGACGCCGTTAAAGGCAATGCACCAACGCTAACCATTGAACAGGATCGCGCCTACGGCAGCAGTGGCTGTAACCGATATACCGGCAAGGCTATCTTGGGTGATAACAACAGCCTGCAGTTCGGCCCCGCCGCCAGCACCCGCATGGCCTGCCCCGGAGACACTGATCACCAAGAGATGCGTTACTTCAACGCCCTAGAACGCGTCACCAGCTATCACCTCAACCAGAACAATCTCATTCTGCTCGATAAGGACTTCAATAAAGTGGTCGAGTATCGAGCCAAGAGGGATTAATGGCTCCTATTCGGCCAAAGCGGACATTGGTTTTGATAAAAATGTTATATTTCTGACACTACAAGTGTCAATATTTGTTTTGTATTTGTCGGTTGTATTATGAACAATTCAGCCAACAGCTACTTGCGGAAGTGTGTTTCTAGAGTGGAAAACAGACGCGACAGCAACATAATGCGGCCAACTAATATGGGGTAACGTTAAACAGTAAGCATATAGCTACGTCCAACACCCAATTTCACCATGACACCAAAGCAACTCGTCGAACAAGATGGATACGCGTTCTTACCATCATTCTTCCCAGATATTGATTCGACTGCTGCAGCGTTAGCTCTAGGTTCTCCGGAACAGGTAGAGGGGCTATGCTTAGTACATGAGTTACTGCCCACGCCTACGGATTTGACTACTCCGAATACATACAGCGGAAATTTCGGGCTTGGCGCGTTTCCTCTGCACACCGATCTTGCTCACTGGGCAAGACCTCCGCGATATCTCATGCTTCGCTGTTCACACGGTGATGCAAATACTAAAACTCAAATCGTCGATAGCCGTGTGCTTATAGAATCGCTTGGGTCAAGCGTGCTTGCTCGGTGCTTGGTTCGACCCCGCAGACCGTTGAAAGGCACCCTGCAGTTGCTACCGATCCTCCAGGTCACATCCAAATCGGACATGCCGATCATTCGGTGGGATAGTATCTACCTTAAGCCAGCTAACGATTTCGCTACGGAAGTGTTTCAGCGAATTGACACTCGCCTTTCAAGCACCCAACCTGTCACAAAGGTGCTTCTAAATAGAGGAGACACCCTTCTCTTGGATAACTGGCGTCTATTGCACGGACGTTCACAAGTTCAAAACATAGAGTCATCGCGAAGAATTCATCGGCTGTACCTGAGGTGTCTAACATGACAGTTAAAACTTCGAACTCTACCAAGGTTGCACACCCTTGGTCCTCTGAGGCATTGCTAGCAAAAGCAATACGCTACGCTCAGGAGATGCAGCCGCTCTCTAGGGAGGATTGGCGTTTTGGCCTCACCTCGGCCTTCGTTCTTGAATTCTTGGCACGAAGCGTTCTCGCCGAAACGCGCCCAGTTCTTCTTGCAGACTCTAAGGACTGGAACAATATCTACTTTGCGCTCGACAAACAGCCTCGGGCTACAAAATTCATCCCAAAATCACTCGACGCGTCGTCTGTCTTGACTAGGCTTCGCGAAATCATTCCAGAGTTTACAACTGAACTGGAGGGATTTGCTGCGCAGCACATAAACCGCAGGAACGAGGAACTTCACGCGGGCTCGATCCCCTTTGAAGGATTGCCAACTACGTGGCTTGCTCCTTTCTATAGAACATGCCAGGTATTACTTGAATCGATATCGCTAGACCTTGAGTATCTCTTTGGCAAGGAAGAAGCCGGTCTTGCAGAGAAGCTTATTGCAGCGTGGCGCGACGAATCAGCGAAGGCAGTTCAAAAATCCATCGCCGCGCATAAAACGATTTGGGATGCCAAAGAATCATCTGAGCAAAAGAAGCTAATTCAAAAGGCTGCGGCTTGGTCTACTCGACATCACGGACACCGGGTAACATGTCCTGCCTGTGCTACAGAAGCCTTAGTAATCGGTACTGCGGCGGCGGCACCAGTTAAACGTTTGAAAGATGATCTCATCGTAGAAGTTCAGGACCACTTACCGACTAAGTTCGAATGTATCGCCTGCGGTCTAAAAATTGCTGGATTGTCTCAGCTTACTGCTTGCGGCCTGGGAGCAACATACAAGTCAACCTCTACTTACGATGCCGCAGACTACTACGCACCAGAAGATCAATACGAGGAATTTGAGGACGACAACAATGAATATTGATAGATACGGATTTCTCGCTACCCATTCAAATCGAAGATCAATACAGGTCGCCTTCTGCAACTTCGAGGCCTATATCAGTCGGCCTTTAATAAATTAGGCTCGCAGTAACTTCAATGCAGGTTTTGGACCATGAGGAAAATATCTCCCCAAGACGTTCGAGATGACTTCTGCGCGCAGTTAGATGAATTGACTCGGTTCTATCATGCCGGAATGTTGGCGCTCTCAAACGATAAGGATCGGTCAACCCTGACGGAGCACAGTCTCCTCGCAACGGCAGTAGCT
>CALKUR010000013.1 GCA_937996725.1 uncultured Dechloromonas sp.
GAGATGATTGAGGCATGTCCCTTTGAATGATGCTTTGTCACAAGCGCAGTTCCTGACCATCCTCACGCGGGAGGAGGCGGTCGCGCGTTTTGATGCCGCGCTCTTCCCGCGCGCAGCGGCGCATGAGCGCATCGCGCTCACTGGGATCCTCCGTGGCGAGGGCCTGCCAGTAGGCATCGAACGGGAACTTCGCATCGACGAGCAGCTCCCCTCCCCCGGGCAGGTGCACGGCGACATCGGGGCGCAGTGTCCCGCTGTCACCCGCACGCTGGTCCTGCCGGGTGAAGTGCACGCCCTCCAGCAGCCCGGCATGCTCGAGCAGGCCCTCCAGCTGCACCTGGCGCTCCTCCATGCCCGCCAGGCGGGCCGCGAGGCCGCCGTCGGCGTTCGGCTGCTGGTCGCTCTGCTGCTGTTGCTGCTGCTCCTGTTGCTGCTGCTGCCACGCCTCCAGGCCGTGCAGCTGCTGCGTCACGCCGCCCAGCATGCCGCCAGCCACCCGCAGCATCGCGTCCGTCACGCGCTCGTTCTGCGGCGCGTGCGACCGCACGCGCCTCTTCCGGCTGGCCGCTGGTGTAAGCCGGTTGACCACAACAGGTCTGTGCTTCGGGAAAATGGACACGCACGCCCGCTTTTTGCAACAGCGTGATCGCATCCAGACCTGCCTCGGGCACGAACAGATCCACCAGGCAGGTACCAAAAAAGTACACATCCGTACAAGGCGACTCAGGTGCTGCCGCCAGAGGTTTGCGGGCATCAGAATTCATAGATCAAAGTGTCTCATATTCTCCCCTGCCGGATACAGGTATCATCGCCGCATGAATTTATTTCAGGCCACGATCCGTACGAGCCTTATTCTGGCATTTTCGTTGCCTGGCACGGCAGCCTATGCAGAGGACGCGCTCGACACTGATGACGTTGGCCCACCGATGAGTTTGGGCACAACACTCAGTTTTGGTGGACAGAAGCTCCAATTCCACGACGACACCCTGGGGGACTGGCGAGCCTTTGTGGCCGCCACCGGGTTGGCTGCCGCCCAAAGCAACACGAGTAACGCCAGCCCTAAAGACTTTGGCGACGTCTCAAACGCGCAAGTGATGATTCAAAAGACCTCCGGCTGGTTGCAACTATTTGCAATGGGCGGTGCCTATTCCCAACCGGCCCTTGCCGGCAATTACACCCGCGCTTATACGCAAACAGACGGCACCTGGGGCTTCTTCCCCGTGGGCTGGATCAGCCTTGCTCCGAGCGATGAATGGCGGCTGGATATCGGCAAAATCTTTGCCATCGGCGGCGGCGAGAATACCTTCACCTATCAGAACATCAATATCCAGCGCGGTCTGCTCTGGACCCAGACGAACGTGGTTACGCGCGGCATGCAATTGAATTACACCGGCTCAGCCTTTAGCGCCAACCTGGCCTGGACCGATGGTAGCTATTCCAACACTTACAACTGGATCAGTGGCCAGGTCAGTGTGCCGATCAACGAGCGCCATGGTGTCAACGTCAGCTGGACGGGTTCGGTCAGCGCCAACGCCATGAACACGATGGCGACGCCGCTCTTGCAAAACAACTCGCAAATCACCACCCTCAACTACGGGTACAACAGCCCACATTGGTCGATTACGCCGTATCTGCAAATGACGGTGGTACCGGCGGCACCGCAAGTTGGCATCATGGGCACTTCCGGCACACAGGGTGCAGCCGTGATGGGCGCGTATCGCTTAAATCCCAACGATGGTGGCAAGGCAGCCAAGCAGAACATCACCCTGCCCTTACGCCTAGAGTACCTGAACAGCTGGGGCAACAGCGGTGTGAGTACAAACAACCTGATGTACGGGCCGAACAGCGCAGCCTGGAGCGCCACCCTGACGCCAACCTGGCAGCGCGGTGCCTGGTTCGCCCGACTGGAAGGCTCTTACGTTCGCGCATTGAACCCGACACCGGGAGCAGCCTTTGGTCTGAATAGCAACGCCAATAGTCAGGCCCGCGTGATGCTGGAAGCAGGCATCCTCTACTGAGGACTGCCCGCGTTCCATCCGATACAACCGGTATCAGCCCAGGTAGGCGGCCAACATTCGTTCGTCCTGGCTCAGCTGTGCCGGTGTTCCTTCGACGGCCACACGCCCACGATCCATCACATAGGCGTAATCCGCGACTTCCAGCGCACTGCGGGCAAACTGCTCGACCAACAGCAGCGTGATACCGCTTTCCTTGAGTCGGCGGATCGTCTGAAAGACTTCCTGCACGATCACCGGGGCTAAACCCATCGATGGCTCATCGAGCAACATCACCTTCGGGTCTGCCATCAGTGCGCGGCCAATCGCCAGCATCTGCTGCTCACCACCGGACAAGGTGCCGGATTGCTGGTTTCGACGCTCTTTCAACCGCGGGAACATTTCGTAAACGCGGTCTAAACCCTTTTGCGCATGGCTACGATAGCCCAGGAATCGCGGCAAACGGGTATACGCACCCAGCAGCAGATTGTCTTCAACGCTCAACGGGCCAAACACCTTTCGGCCCTCCGGCGAATGTGCCAGACCCAAACGTGCAATCTGCGCCGCACCCAGCGTCGTGACAGCTTTACCATCCAGCGTGACTTCACCCTTGGTCGGATGAATCAAACCCGAGACGGCACGCATGGTCGTCGTTTTGCCGGCCCCGTTCGCGCCAATCAGCGCCACGACGGTCCCCGGCTTCACTTCCAGCGAAACGCCATTCAGCACCTGGCTCGCACCGTAGCCGGCATGTAGATCTTGTACGCGCAGCATTAGTGTTCTCCCCCTGCACCACCCAGATAGGCCGCAACGACCTTCGGGTCTCGTTTCACATCCTCAACATGACCTTCGGCAATCACCTTGCCACCATCCAGTACCGTGACCTGATCGCACAACTCGCTCACCACATCCATGTGGTGTTCGATCAACACAATACTGATACCCCGCTGGTGAATCCGTTTCACAATCTCGATCAGCCGTTCCACATCGGGTTGCGCCAAACCAGCCGCCGGCTCATCCAGCACTAGCAAGGCCGGGCGACGCGCCAGGGCACGCGCCACTTCCAAGAAGCGCTGCGCACCATACGTCAGATCCATGGCACGGACACGCGCCTGATCCTTGAGGCCGACGAGTTCCAGCAGCGCCAATGCATCGGCTTGGGCCTGACGCTCTTCTTTATGCGACATGCCCATGATGACGAGCGGCATCGGCATCTTAAAGGCGCCACGCAAGGCCACCATCACGTTATCGAGTGCCGTGAGCTGACTGAAGAGCTGCAGATTCTGGAACGTCCGTGCCACACCTTCCTGCGATACGGCATAGAGGCTACCCGTGGCCAGCGCTTTGCCGTTGAGCAGCATCTGACCATGTGTCGGCTCATACAGTCCGGACACCACATTAACGAGCGTACTCTTACCCGAACCATTCGGCCCGATCAGGCCATGAATGGAACCACCCTTCACTGTCATGGTGACATCGTTCACCGCTTTAACGCCACCAAAGTAACGCGCCAGACCTTTGAGCTCCAACAACGGGCCTTTGGATTTGACTACGGGCAGCACGTCATCCAGACGCGATGCTTCCGGTAGCGGCGATGGCGGCACACGGAATACACGCGCCAGGTAATTGCTGGCAAACCCCATCAGACCTTCCGGCAGCCCCACCACCACGGCGAACAGCATCAGGGCAAAAATCGCCTTACGCCAATCTTCGGTGTTGTCGGCAAACAGGCTACCCAGAACAAGAATCCCCATCGCCACCATGGGGGCGGTAGCGCGGAAGACGCCATGCTTTTTAGCTTTGAGCGCACGCAGACCCGCCACCAGTGCCGCTGCAAAGCCAATCGCCGCAAAGGCCTGGAACAAGGAACGATCCGATAGCAGGTTCGGCAGCAGTACGACCAGTGCTGCACCGACGAATGCGCCCCACAGATTTTTTCGCCCGCCGAGCACCACGCCCAGCAGCAGAATAATCATCAGCTCGTAACCAAAGGCATGCGGCTGGAGATATTGGAAGTTGTAGCCATAAAGTCCGCCGGCCAAAGAACCGAGCGAAGAACCGAGCGCGAAAGCCAGAACCTTGTGACGGAAGACACCCACGCCCATGGCGTCCGTGGCAATCGGACTATCACGCAACGCTTCGAAGGCACGACCCCACTGCCCAGCCAGTAGATTACGCATGCCCATCCAGACCAGCGCTAGCAAGAGCAGGCACAGCCAGAAGAAACCTGCCGCATCGAGCGTCATCCCGAAAATGTCCGGACGCGGAATCTGCAGGCCCTGGGCACCATCGGTCAGGCTTTCCCATTCATTGAGAATCACCACCGTCAACGCACCGAAGCTCAGCGTCGCCAGCGCAAACTGAGGTCCTTCGAGTCGTAACGCCGGCAAGGCCAGCAAACCGCCGAGCGCCGCGCCGATCAACCAGGCAGCCAGCAAGGCCACCGGCATACTGAAGCCCAACTTGACCGTCACCAGACCGGCAGCATAAGCGCCGAGGCCAAGAAACGCGGCCTGCGCCAGATTCACCTGGCCCAGATAACCCACCGTCACATCCAGACCAATCAGCAGAATGGCGTAGATCGTCAGAAGCGTCAGCAGACCCAGAACAAAGGGATTGTTGATGACCAAAGGAATAAATCCCACCAACAATAGCGCCGCAACTTCGACGCCACGAATCATCAGAAAACGTTGTAGATGCATGGTTACACTTTCCGGATGGCAACTTTGCCAAACACACCGGCCGGGCGAACCGCCAAAGCCAGAATCAGTAGCACGAGGCCCGGCACTTCACGCCAGCCGCTGCCCAGATAAAAACTGGCCAGGCTTTCCAATGCTCCCAGGAACAGCCCGACGATCACGATACCGAAACCGGAATCCAGCCCGGCCACCACTGCCACCGAGAATGCCTTGAGAATAATCGCCGAAGCCATCGTCGGACCCACCGTCGTAATCGGAGAGACCAGAATACCAGCCAACGCCGCGACGGCACCCGACAACCCATAGGACAACATGATCGTGTTCTTGGCCGAGATACCCATCAGTTCGGCAGCGTCACGATCAGCCGAGACAGCATCGAAGGCCTTACCCAGCAACGTGCGGCGCTTGAAGAGCTCGACCAAGCCCATGATGGCGAATACACCGACTGCAACGGATATCTCCAACGGTGTAATTTCCACGCCGAGGATATTCATCGAATCCGACGGAATCGGCGTTGGGAATGGGCGATCATCGCGACCCCAGATATTCTCCGCAGCCGAGAACATGAAGAGTCCCAGAATAATGGTCAGCAGAATCCAACCCTCACTACGCTGCTCAAGTGCCAAGCGCACCCCGGTTCGCTCAACGAAGAGACCGAGCAATGCACCGAACAGGAGGCCACAAGGAATCATCAGCCAGTAAGACATGCCCCAGTCCATCAGCGTCAGGCTGAAGAATGCCGACACCATGACCAGCTCACCCTGACCAAAGTTGAGACTCTTACTGGTAGCAAATGTGAGCTGAAAGCCATAGGCAATCAACGAGTAGACCAAGCCCATCAGCGCACCGCTGACGGCTAGCTGAGCAATGATTTGTAAATCCATGGGGTACCTTCAGACTTCAATAAAACCGAACAACTAACAACGTCGGTGCGGCACCGTTACCGGTCACCGCACCGAGCACACGACAACTTACTTGGCTTTCTTCTGTGTTTTGGTGGTCGCTGCCTTCATCAGACGCTCGCGATCCGCCGGGTTAGCAAAGGTCACGCGGCCATCTTTGACCATACCCATCACGACTTGATGCGACGTAAAGGCTTCGTGGGTATTCGAGTCAGCCGGATTCCACTTGCTATAGGGATGGTGCCAGATAGCAATCACGCCCGGCACAGGCTCCTTCAGATCTTCCAGCGCATCTTTGATCTTGCGGCTATCCGTCGTCTGCGCCTGTTTCACAGCAGCGGCGAAGATATAGACGGCATCGTAGCCCTGGGCAGCCGAGACTGGCGATGGGATACGCTCCACCTTATAGGTCTTGCGATAACCATCAATAAAGCTCTTGGCCTTCGGCGTGATCGGTTCTTCAATAAAGGTCTGCGGCATCAACGTACCGTCACCATTCTTGCCGGCGTTATCGATAAAGTTCGACATCGACAGCGTCCAACCACCGATCAGCGGTTCTTTCATACCGATCTTGCCCTTGGCATTTGCCACGGCCGCGAGTTCAGGGCCAATACCCCAGATGAGGATGGCCTGAGCTCCGGCCAGTTTGCACTTGGCCAGCTGTGCAGTCATATCTTTGTCGTTGATGTTGAACTTTTCAGTGGCAACCACCTGAATCTTGTTGCCCTGCTTCTGGATCTGGGCCAATAGGTCATCACGACCCGATACGCCATAGTTAGTCGTGTCGTGTAGCAACGCTACCTTGGTGTACCCACGGCGAGCAGCTTCTGCGACCACCATCCCCGCTTGGATGCTGTCATCAGCAGCAAAACGGAAGATCGACAGATCTTTCACACCCGCCTTGCTCCAGTGCGTGATCGACAACGAACCGGCGGCTGGGGTGATCAACTTGGTGATACCCTTTTCCTGATAGTACTTATCACCGGCAACAGCAACCCCCGTATTCACGGTACCGATCACGCCGGACAGATCCGACATAGATGAAAGTTCCTGTGCAATCAGCGCACCACGATCATTCTTGGCTTCATCATCACGCTCGATAATGCTGATCTTCATCTTTTTGCCACCAACATCGATACCACCGGCAGCGTTAATTTCCTGAATGGCCAGCTTAGCGCCATCACGCATCGAGGTGCCCATTGGTGCTGAACCACCGCTAAACGGGCCGGTAATCGCCAGCTTCACGTCATCGGCCGCCAGGACCTGCATCGAGAAACAGCCAGCTACTAAAGCGCCGAGTGAAATCTTGGCAATTCGGCTCATCGTTTTATGCGTCGTCATAGGACTCCTCCATGGGTTTAAGGGTTTGTGGCAACCACAACCGCCTTGGGCTGATCATACCGTGGCAATTTTTGCCTGTAATTGTGCGGTGCAAGCAAGAATTACTTGAACACCTGTCAGAACCATACGCCGCTCATCGATTGATGAACGCTTTATGACGTCGCTTGAAAAAATTTCACGTAACAATCCATTCTTCAAACATGGGTACACTGCAGCCATGTCATCCATCTTTCAGATGCCGCGCACTGTCTGGTTAGTCGGCATCATCAGCTTTATCAACGACAGCGCCAGCGAAATGCTCTATCCGCTGATCCCGCTCTATCTAGCCAGCGTGCTGATGGCGGGCCCTAAAGCCATGGGCCTGATAGAAGGTATCGCCGATGCCACCTCTAGCCTACTTAAGCTGGCTTCCGGCGTACTCGTCGACAAAACCAAACGCATTAAACCCTGGCTCTTTTTTGGCTACGGTCTGGCTGGCCTGAGCCGGCCGCTGGTGGCATTTGCCGGCAGCTGGGTCACGGTGCTATTTATCCGCTTTGCCGATCGGGTGGGTAAAGGATTACGTTCATCACCCCGAGATGCCCTCCTGGCCGATTCCGTCGCCAGCCATCAACGCGGCATGGCCTATGGCCTGCATCGCGCCATGGACAATGGCGGCGCGGTGCTGGGCCCGATCATCGCCTACGGCCTGCTGAGCATGCACGTACCCATCAAAGATATCTTTCTGCTGGCCATCATTCCCGCCACGCTGTGTCTGATCCTCGTGCTGTGCGTCAAAGAGCCAAAGCGGATCCCGGTCGAATCGACCCCCTTGCGTTGGAAACTTTCCGAGATGCCCACATCCCTTAAACGGTTTCTTGTGGTCGTGGCGATCTTCAGTCTAGGCAACTCGTCAAATATCTTCCTGCTGTTTCGCGCCAAAGAACTCGGCATCCCCGAAGCCTATATTCCGCTTCTGTGGGCGGTCGTCTCGCTCATCGCTGCGTTGTTCTCGACCCCCCTAGCATCGCTTTCCGACCGCGTCGGTCGATTCCCCATACTGCTCGGCGGTTATTTTGCCTTTGCCGTGGTGTATGTCAGCCTTGGACTTTTCGACGAAGGGCTCATCGCGCTTGCCCTGACCTTCGGCCTTTACGGTATCTTCGTCGCTGCCACCGAAGGCGTGGAAAAGGCCATGGTCGCCGACCTCGCCCCGGATGACAAGCGCGGCACTGCCTTCGGTTGGTTCAACATGACGGTCGGCATTTTTCTGCTGCCGTCATCCGTTATCTTCGGTGAACTCTATGAAGGCGCCAGCCCAAGTGTTGCTTTCGCATTCTCCGCCGCCTGTGCTGCCCTCGCCTGCATTCTGCTCTGGCATTGGTTCAAGCCAGGACGCACCGCTCAGGTTGGTTCTTAACGCTGGCCCTCGAAGAGCGATGTATCACGCGGGAATTGACGTAACTGCTCCTCGGAAATCTGCAGATTGACTTTAATCACCTCAGCGGGTGTCGTGGTCAGCCACTTATTTAAGTCGATCGATTGGTACTCACCCGAGTTGAACACCACTAATACATCCAGAGGCTTGTCACTTGAAAGGTTTTTGAGTGCATGACCGTAGCCCTTAGGGACGTAACCCACATCTCCCTGATTTAACGCCTCAACAGCACCCTTGCCACCCGAAGGGAACACCGTCAGCTCCATTTGGCCATTGAGCACCATCTGCCATTCATCGGCGTTGGGATGCCAATGCAATCCGCGCATTGCACCAGGTTCCAGATGAATAATCGCTGCCGACATATTAAAACTTGCGGGAAACTCTTTAGCGGTCACGAGCTTCAAAGTGCCATTGCTATCTGTAAAGACAGGCTTTCTACTTAACAGCGTGAACGCATGCGGTAGTTGATTTGGGTTCTTAATCGGCTTCTTCAGAGTTCCGATAGAACTTGTAGACCCGGGAAGCATATATCGAACCGAGTTCGGGAGCTGCTTAGCAATCGACAAAGGGATGCCGAGCCCTTCGGTCAGAACGTTCATGGGCGTATGAGATATCCAGTCACTCAGATTAAAGGTCGATTGCTCTGTGAATTCGCCATTGTTCAACACAAGAACGAATTTGGTCGTTTCATGACCGATATTCTGAATGCTGTGTCCCCAGCCCTTGGGGAAATACCAGATCTCGCCAGCGTTCACATCGGCAACTTCGGTTTGGCCGCCGGGGCCCGTCAGCGTGATTCGTGTCTGGCCGCTAATTACATAGGCCCATTCGGCCGCTTCTGCGTGCCAGTGCAACTCTCGGAGTGCGCCGGGATCGAGCTCCATCAGTACACCCGCCATGTTCTTACTGATGGGGAAATTGTACGAGCCCACCTGCCTGGAACGACCACCATTCAGCTGTTCGAAATCCTTGCTGCCAAAGGCGTATGCAAAGCGCGGCAAACCTGCCCCCCATTGAACGCCGGAGAGCGAATCGTTTTGGGGCGCAGCGCCGCCTGAAAATCCTGTCTGCGCAGAGGTTGTTGCGACGCAAAAGAGCATTGTTGCAAACAGAAATATGCGTTTAAACATGGCATCAACCTTGGTGTCGTTATCGAAAGCTGAGCGTCAATCAGCAGCCTTACAAAGCGCTTACAGAGCACTTCAAAAAATTGTCATTATTGTGGCCGCAATTGTTTGACAAAATATCGCAGCACCATAAAAATAAACGTCACAGATTTGCTGTACAAGTTTGCAGTCATACCACCCCGGCCTTCAAACAAGGCTACCCAACAGAATGCATTACGTATGGAGGTGTCAACATGATTACCGCTGCAGAAAGAGCTGAACAGCTAGAGCTGGTATCTCGTCTGAAAACCACCTATCCGGAAATTCCGGAATGGCCGACACCCGATGAGCTGGACCACAAACACTATTTCGCTTACCTGAAAACCAGTCACGATGTCGGTGGCGAGTTGGAAGTTCCTCGTCCATTCGACATGAAGGAAGAAGAGGAATGGGAACTAATGACCTATGTACTCTGCGAAGTTCTTGGACAACGCGGGATTTGGGTCTCGGAAGAACGTCGTCGTCTCGCTAACGTCGACCTGGGTCGTTCGGCCTACTTGGGCACGCCCTACTATGCTCGTTGGCTATGGTCTGTGGGCAAACTCCTCATTGAAAAGAATCACCTGAGCTGGGGTGAACTGACAGATCGTCTCGTCGAAGTTCGCGCACGCTATGCCGAAGGGCTCAAGGGCCGTTACCCGGAAGCCAAACCAAAGTTTGCAGGCGATGGTTCTAAGGTCGTACGCAATAAGAATCACATTCTCGCCCAAGGCATCGGTGACCCTCAGGTTTATTCCGGTAAAGCCGGTGCCGCAAAGTTCAAACTCGGCGATCGTGTTCGCGTCCTTGATCTACCCGCCATGTTCTACACACGGACCCCAGAATATGTGCGTGGTGCAGAAGGCATCATTTCGGAACTGGCTTACGAAAGCCCGGCACCTGAAGACGAAGCTTGGAATCACGAAGACGCCAAACCGGAATGGTTCTACATCGTGCGTTTTAATCAAGCAGAACTGTGGGACATCTACACCGGCCATAAGAACGACACGCTACAAACCGAGATCCCCGAGCGCTGGCTCGTTGCCGCTAAATAATTCCCCATTGCAGAGACACACTCTCCAGGAAAGGTAATACATCATGTCTGACCACGATCACCACCATGACCATGACCACGATCATGATCACGAGCGTACCGTTAAGCCCATGGTTGACGAGATCACGGATTTTGAAGTGCTCGAAATTGCCCTGCGTGAGCTATGCATCGAAAAAGGTCTCTTCACTGCGGAAGAGCATCGCCACTTTACGGAGTTCGCCGAGCAAATTGGCCCAACGCCTGCGGCGCGTCTCGTTGCCAAAGCGTGGGTAGATCCTGAATTCAAAAAACTGGCTGCAACCGATCCCCTGGCTGCCAGTAAAGCGATCGGCGTCGACTGGCTTCAACCAACGGGCTTTGGCACACCGAGTGATTTTGTCGCCTTCAAGATTCTTGAAGACACGCCAACCGTTCACCATGTGATCGTTTGCGCCTTATGCTCATGCTACCCACGTCCTATTCTTGGCAACTCGCCGGAGTGGTACCGCACGCCGAACTATCGTCGTCGCATCGTACGTTGGCCGCGCCAAGTACTCTCTGAGTTTGGCCTGCAACTACCGGACAACGTAGAAGTTCGCGTCCAAGATTCAAACCAGAAGCACCGCTTCATGGTTATGCCGATGCGCCCTGCAGGGACAGAAGGCTGGACCGAAGAACAACTCGCCGAGATCATCACCCGTGACTCGCTGATTGGTGTTGCCCTGCCAAAACCGGGCGTCACCACAAATGTCTTCAACCAAACTCGCCCAGCGATTCGCCCCGTTAAAAACTGAAGACCATGAGCCAAACCAATCAAAACGCACCGATCAAGGTGCTCTCGGAAATTGTCGAGCACAACCAAGTATGGCCCGTCATGGCAGCCAAGTACGGGGTAGAAAACCCCCTGCCGCCCTGGAAGACGAGCCTTGACGGGATGTGCGACGTACTTGATCGCTCGTGCAAAGAAGGTAAGACGGATCTTTCGTTCAAGGATCGCCGCGACGAAGAAGATGAATTATCAGCAACTCTCTATGCCGATCTTCCTTACCCGGAAAACCAGCTCATGGCATTGGCCCATTCGTTGGTCGAGCGTGGTCTTATCAACGAGTCGGAACTCAGGACACGTCTGACACAGATACGCGCAAGACTCGAAGCCCAATAAGCATTATCGTGACGCTCGCGGAGCTCGCCCTCAATGAAGAAGCTGTCGTCGATCATATCGACGACAGCCATTTCGGCAAGGGATTGGTGTTGCGCCTTGAAGCGATGGGGTTTGTACACAACAACCCGATCAAGGTCATCCGCAAAGCCGTTATGAACGGCCCATTCAAAGTTCGCGTAGGTAGTACCACCGATGTCGCGATTCGCGTCAGCGAGGCATCGCTTGTCAAAGTTCGCCGTATTTAATCTAGAAAAGCCATATGGGCTGTAATACATGCCACAAACCCTGTGGCATGCCGCCGCTGACGCTCAACACCAATAATCAGGATGTTGACCGACGCATCGCTGTCATTGGGCAACCCAATTGCGGCAAATCGACCCTATTTAACCAAATCACCGGCACTAACGCCTTTGTGGGTAACTGGCCGGGGATTACCGTCGATCTATTACAAGCCACCGTAACGCTTAACGCCCAGCGTGTCGAGTTTGTCGACCTGCCCGGTCTCTACGACCTGGAAGGCTACTCTGAAGACGAAAGGCTTGCGCAGCACTTTCTGGAACATATTCCCGTCGATCTCATTCTGATTGTAGTGAACGCCTCGCAGATTGATCGCCAGGCGCGCATGATTCTGCAGGCTAAAGAGCTCGGCATTCCCGCCGTCGTCTGTCTTAACATGGCCGATGAAGCAAAATACTTCGGCATCGAGATCGATGAAAAGCTTTTGGCGCAGCGCTGGGGATTACCTACCTTCCTGACCAGTGCCAAATATGGCCAAGGTATCGCAGAGGCGTTGTCAGGCATTGGTAACGCCCTCACCCATTGCCACGAGCCGGCGAGACCGCTCAGCCATATTTGCACACACCTCTCTGAAACACGCCCCAATGATGACGCTATCCGTGTCATGCTCAATGGCGCTGTGGTGATGCCGCCGGCCGGCCGCGTTACAAAGAGTGATCAGATCGACCGGGTCATGCTCAATCCGTTCTGGGGCGTCCCACTCTTCTTCCTGTTGATGCTGCTGGTATTTGCCTTTATCTGGGAGGTCGGACTCCCCGCCCAAAGCTGGGTGGGATTTATTACTAACTGGATTCAGAGCGCCCTACTTGAACCCCTGGTTGCACCACTCCCGGAAGGACTACGAAGCTTTATTCTCACAGGTGCCTGGGGCGGCGTGGCGACCGTCGCGTTTTTCATTCCGCTCATCGTGCTGTTCTTTTTTTGCATGGCCGCGTTGGAAGATAGCGGTTACCTCTCCCGCGCTGCGTTTCTGATGGACGCCTTTATGGCAAAGCTGGGCTTAGATGGTCGCGGATTCGTCATGCAGATCATGGGCTTTGGCTGCAACGTCCCGGCACTCATGGGAACCCGCGTGATCCGCTCCCGCCCAATGCGGCTGCTGAACATGCTCATCATTCCGTTCTCGCTTTGTTCCGCACGGCTGGCGGTCTTTGTCTTCATTATCGCTGCTGTATTTCCCGGCCAATATGGCTGGCTCATTTTGTTCCTGCTCTATGTCCTCAGTTTTGCCAGTGCATTTCTGGCCGCTATCCTGCTGAAGCAACTACCTCAATTTGCAAGCTCGGAGCCATTTGTACTTGAGCTACCGCCCTACCGCATACCAACGCTCAAGCAGGTGCTCCTCCGCGGCTGGGGTGAGGCCAAACAATTTTTGAACCGTGCCACAAGCTTTATCCTGCTTGGCTGCATGGCGACCTGGTTCCTGACCAATTATCCTGTTGGTACCACAGGCATCGACACATGGGGTGGCCAACTGGGTACCTGGTTAGAACCGATCATGGCCCCCATTGGCGTTAGTGATCCAAGATTAACCCTTTCGCTGATCTTCAGCTTTATCGCCAAAGAAGTCATGCTGGGCTCGCTGGCCACCATTTATGCCTTAGGGGAACCCGGGCTCTCGCAGGTCATCGGACAGACACTGGCACCGGCTGACGCAATCGGGTTCTGCGTCTTCATATTGCTTTACACCCCATGCCTATCCACCGTCGCCACCGTTAAAGCCGAATCGCGCTCCTGGTCGTTTACGGCCTTCTCTTTGGCGTTTTCGCTGGTATATGCTTGGGTCATGGCCTACGCTTTCCGACACCTCTTTATTGCCATAGGCTTATAAGCTCCAAAGAGCGAATCAGTCGCTGTATTGTGCGGCAATAGAAGTCAGCGCCTCCAGCGCACCCATCGGCAAGCTGATGCAATTACCCATGGTGCTTTCAGACTCGCGCACATTAATCCGGATCATGGGGATACCCTGATACTCCCCAAAGAAACGAACGCTTGGTACTGCCGTGCCTGCCCCCAGTTCAATCACCAGGGGGTTCTTCACCGAGCGTAACCAGGCTGTACAGGCTTCATCTTGGGCGTCGTAGCGATCCGATACCCAATGCCCATCACCAAACATCAGGATATTCGGTCGCGCCAGCTTGCCGCAGGCCGAGCACCTCGGCAACGGCGACACGAGTCGGCAAGCCTCTGTATCAACGACTGGCTCAAAATCTACGGCCGACCACACTTCTCCACACACACTATCCGTACACTGCAACCCGTGGATCGAGCCATGGCACTCATGAATCTGCCCCTCAGAAAACCCAGCCTTCTGAAACTGCCCATCCACATTGCTAGTAAACACAAAGGCCCCGTGCGGCTTTTCAGATGCCCAACGCCGTAGGATATTAAAACCCTCGTGCGGCACCGTCTCTCGGTATAGGTTCAAACGATGCCCGTAAAACCCCCAAGCCAACTCCGGGTCACTCCGAAAAGCCTGTGGGTTCGCAATCTCGACGAAATCAATCCGGGCCTTACCTAACGCCGGATATGCCTGCCAGAAACCAGCAGTCCCACGAAAATCCGGCAAGCCCGAATCAACACCCATGCCGGCTCCAGCGGTTATCAAAAGACCATCGGCTTCGGCAATGATTTGGGCAGCTTGAAGAATGTTGAGTGTCAAAGAATCCATAGAAACACGATTGTAAAAATAGAAAAAGCCCTTGATTACAAGGGCTTTTTCAGACAACTGGCGGAGACGAGAAGATTCGAACTTCCGATACCCTTTTGGGGTAT
>CALKUR010000014.1 GCA_937996725.1 uncultured Dechloromonas sp.
CCAAGAGCCTACAGTCAGATTTGGTTTTCCTATATCCGCTTTAACCGTATTACAAATCACCGGTTGATGAATGTACAGGTAGTTGCATAGCTAATCAAAATCAAGTATGCTATCTACGATGTTTGACCATTGCTTATATTTCAACACCACCGCTTTGGCTCGTCGCCTTGAGCGTGAATGGACTGAAGCATTTTCGATGTTTGGGTTGTCTCCGCCGCAAGCGTTCATGCTGCGGGTGATACTTGCCAAACCTGGATTGCTTCAGCGCGAACTTGCAGATGAACTCTCCATAGCCAGACCTACCGCGACACGCGCATTGGACTTACTGCAAACTAAGGGGCTCATTGAGCGACGTGGGCGCGATGGAGATGGACGAGAAGTCTGTATCCAACCTACAAAGAATGCCATTGCCATCCATGCTGCATTAAATAAAGCAAGCGGGACAGTGACCAGTAAGCTCAAAAGGCTTCTGGGCGAGGCTGAATTTGGAGAAACAGTGTCGAAGATTCGTAGTGTTCGTTCAGGCCTTGAATGAGCATTTCTTGTTTATATAGTTGCATAGCTAATTAAAGGAGTTCATATGCCAATTTTGAATGTAAAAGTCAGCGGACAGCGGTCAAAGGAGATGACAAAGAGTATCTCGAAAATTCTCTTGGAACTTACCAGCAGAATTTTGCACAAGGACCCGGAGGTCACCGCGATAGCCATAGAGTACGTCCACCCGGAAGACTGGATTGTTGCGGGCAAGTCGTTGGCGGAGCATGGCAAGAGCAGTATTTACTTTGATATCAAAGTAACCGACGAAACCAACACCAAAGCTGAAAAAGCTCAGTACATCCGGGAAGCGTTTGATGCTTTTTCGACGCTACTTGGTGACTTGCACAATGAAAGTTACATCTATGTGCAGGATGTGAGGGCTACGTCCTATGGGTTCAGTGGACTCACTCAGGAGTACCGTTATCACCACGGATGACGAGTTAATTTAGATAACCATTTTTCAACCCTTCAGAGACATTCACCGTTGGAATTCCAATAATGGCGATCAGACCAAACCCGTCTCCAGCTCACTCGCCTAAAAGGCTGCAATAGGCTGCGTGCGGTCGTCCAAGTTTTCTTGGTCAATGTCGACTTCCGCCGCAACCTGACCTTTATCGCAATCATCAGGGATCAACCGCTGAGACCCCAGCTAGCGCTGGGCAGCAAGATGCCTATGCCGACAATAAAAGAGTGGCTCGGGGGTCTTATACGCACCTGGTCCAGACGCGACAATATAGTCGCCCGGAATGCGCCAAGTAAGCAGATTCACCCTTGATTGGGACGAATACCATGCGCAAGAAAACCGATAAAAATATCGGCCACTTCGTCGCTTCCAAGGCTGCCATCGATATGCATCCATTGGGTAATCGAGCTAACAGCGCCCATGAACCAGAACACCGCCAATTTCACGTTGCACGGGGCAATGGAACCATCCTGAACACCCCCCTCGAGCACTTTGCGCAGCTCTTGATCAAACTTTCGCCGACGCAAAGTGATTTTTTTCTGATCCGCCACAGTCATACCGGAGAAATCCTGGAGGATCGCCGGTGCGCCCATTTCATCCGTTAGCAACGAGATGTAGTTCTTAATGAAGGCCGAGATCCGACCGAAACCAGTATTTTCCGAAGCGATCGCGTCTTGCAAGACGCGATCTCCCAAATGCATGGCGAGCTCGTGGCATTCGTAGACAAGTTCCTGCTTGTTCTTGAAGTAGTAGTAAAGGGCAGGCTTGGTGACGTTGAGCGTTTTTGCAATCTCGTCCAAGGAGACATTCTTGTACCCATGGCGGCCAAATGCGCGCGAAGCTTCCGCAATGACAGCTTGCTTTTTGAGCTGGTACTGCTCATCCGCGCCGCTGACCGCATTGTTCCATTTCGCGCCCTTGCCCGATCTCTTTGCAGGATCGCGTGGGCGTGACTTGGGTTTTGCCTCAATTTGCGTACTCATTGATGTTGTATTCCTTGCGGGCATTCGTATCGCTAACTGAGGCAAATGGTTTCGAACTGCTTTCGCCGGTAGGGCTGCGGAGAAAGGCCGTGCTCATCAGCCAGCCAGGATGCTGCGCGCAATGATCAACTTTTGAATGTGACTAGTGCCTTCGTAGATCTTTGTAACGCGCACATCGCGATAATAGCGCTCGACCGGGAAGTCGTTGACATACCCGTAGCCACCATGCACTTGCAGCGCCGCAGAGCAAACCTTTTCAGCCATTTCACTGGCATAGAGTTTAGCAACGGAGGCCTCCTTACTGGTTGGCAGGCCCGCATCCGTAAGACGAGCTGCATACAGCATGTACTGGTGCGCCACCTCAACCTGCATGGCCATTTCCGCCAAATCAAAGCTAATGGCCTGCAGTTCGGTGAGTGGCTTGCCATAGGCCTCGCGCTCTTTGGCGTAGCGGATGGCTGCCTCCAGCGCTGCACGGGCAATGCCGATGGCCAGGGCGGCGATTGCGATGCGCCCATCGGACAACAGCGATAGTGCTTTGCCATACCCGCGCCCTTCCTCACCGATCATGTTCTGAACTGGAACACGCATGTTGTCCAGCTGAATCTGAGCCGTGTGGGCCGTGTGCTGGCCCAGCTTCCTTTCGATACGCAAGCATTGGTAGCCTGGATCTTCAGGGTCCGCGATGAACAGGCTGAAGCGGTGACGGGCACCTGGTTCCGCAGTTGCTGCCACGACGAGCGCAAAGCCCGCTTCACTGCCGTTGGAAATCCATTGTTTGCTGCCATTGATCACATAAACGTCGCCGTCCCGCTTAGCCGTGGTCCGGATGGCTGCGGTATCCGAGCCTGCATGGGGCTCTGACAATAAAAAGGCACCAATGCGCTTGCCACTGGCCAGATCCGGCAGATGGCGGGCCATCTGTTGTTCGGTTCCAAAACTACGTAACACGTGCGCAGCTGAGTTGTGGACGTGCATCATGGTGGCGAAGCCACCATCGGCCGCTGCGAATTCTTCAATAGCCAGGCAATACTCCACAAATGAAAGCCCGGAACCGCCGTGTGCTGGCGGGGCGAGCATGCCCATGAAGCCTACGTCGGCAACTGCCTTGATTTCGTCGTGTGGCCAAGCCCCCGTGCGATCACGTTCGGCGGCCGTGCTACCCACCACTTCAGTCGCGACACGCCGGGCAGACTCCCGAATAATGACTTCTTGTTCGCTCAGCAATGCATTGGAAACGATGCTCATAAACCCATCCTTGAAAACTTGGAAAACGACTGACCCAATGCGGTCAACCCAGCCAGCGCTTGCGGCGGCGGTAATGTTTCATGTCGCGGAAACTCTTGCGCTCCCCATCGACCGTCAGGCCGAGGTAAAACTCCCGTACGTCCTCGTTGGTCTTTAGGCTGCTGGATGGTCCTTCCAGAACGATCCGCCCACTCTCCATCACATAGCCATAGTCGGCCAAGTCGAGGGCAACGCGCGTGTTTTGCTCAACGATTAGCAGCGTCAGGCCGCTCGTTTTGAGGTCATTTAACAAACCATAGACCTCATCGACCATCAACGGGGCCAGGCCGAGTGAGGGCTCGTCAATCATTACCAGTTTGGGCCTGGCCATCAGGGCTCGGCCAATCACTAGCAATTGCTGCTCCCCGCCGGACAAATAACCCGCCGTGCGACTGCGCAAGGCTGCCAGGCGCTTGATGCGGTCGTACACCTCGTCCAGCATTTCCTTGGCCTCGCTGGCGCTGCCCATGTGGCCGCCCACTACCAGGTTCTGCTCCACCGTCATGTGACGCAAAACCTTGCGCCCTTCCATGACGTGCACCAACCCTTTGCGAACGACATCGACTGGGTTCGCACCTGTGATGTCCGCATCATCAAATTTGATACTCCCCGCCGTCACACGACCATCCTCTGTCCTAACCAGGTTGGAGATGGCCTTGAGCGTGGTGCTCTTGCCAGCGCCATTGGCGCCCAGCAAGGTCACGCACTGTCCAGCGGGGACTTTGGCGGTAATGCCTTTGACAGCAAGAATGACGTCGCTGTAGAGGACTTCAACGTTGTTCAGTTCAAGCACGGGTAGCTCCAGATGATGTGGCCTGGGTCTCGGTGGCCCGAGACCCAGGCCGATTTGCAATTACCACTTGTTCAACACAGGAACCGGAACGTTCTGCTCGAGAAGTTTGTACTTTCCCTTTTCGACGGTGCCGATGTTGACGGCTGTGCCCGAGGTCGGGAACGGCGCATCATTGTTGAACTTGATATTGGGCAACAAGCCAAAGCTGCGCTCGGTAGGCATGGGGGTGGACAGCAGTGCAGCGCGAACCTCTTCGCCCGTCACACCGCCAGCACCTTTGACCTTGACAACATTTTCAACGGCACGAACCGTCAACATCGCTTGGCTCATGCCCATAATGCAGGCGGAGTTGTAGGCGGCTTGCAACTTGTATTGGCTGCGCAGTTTCTCGAAGAAGTCCCGTGCCGGTGTTGCGCCTTCGGCGGCCATGGCCATGCCATAGACCTCATAGTTTCCATCCATTTGGCTCAGGTCACCCAGCGCTTTCCCCGACGAAAGCAACCCGTTATGAGCGCTAACCACTATCGGAATATTGGTTTTTCCAAGGCTTTGCAGGGCGCGCCGTGTCGCCACTACCGATGCTGTATTGTTGAACACCTGCAGTACCGTGGCCCCCTTGCGGACCAGGCGGCTGACCTGCTGGGTAAGGTCGGTCGGCTGTGCTTCGGTATAAATCGTTTCAACGACTTCAATGATCTTCGGATTGTCCTTAGCGAACTTCTCGACACCTTTGTGGATGTCCACGTAGGCCGGCGATACTTCCGATGAAATCACCCCCACCTTGAGAGGAGCAGACGAACCCGACTTCTTCTGCATCCACACATAAAACGCAGCCGCTTCGTGCGGGTAAGTGGCACGGGCATTGAACACCCAGTTATCACCCTTCCAAGCAAATCCATATCCTGCTGTCGACTGGACAAGAGGCACCTTGTCACTAGGCAAGCGCTGCTGCAGTGCATTGGTATCTGCACCGCCCACACCCAGAACAGCCACCGGGTTGAGCTCGGACTTGATGCCTGGCCAGAGGCTGGCCACTTGGGCGACGTCATAGCGGGTGTCGAAATCCTTGATTCGCAATGCCACGCCCTGCGCCTTACCGACCTCTTCGCTCCACCAGTCGAGTACCGCACGGCGGCATCCCGTCATATCTTTCATGATGTCTGCGAAAGGTCCGGTGAAGTCAGCCAGGCCAGCCACGTTGTAAGTAGTCTGAGCTTGTGCCATGCCGCCAAGGCACAAGGCTGACGCCAGTAAAGCGCCGCGTTGCCCCAGTTTGACCATTGCCGACAACTTTGCTCGATTCGTTTTCATAAAAAAAGTCTCCTTTTGTAGTAGCGCTTTGCATTGGAGCAGCCCTTCCCAGCGCCTAAGGTGGCTGCAGAAAACAGGATTGCGGTCAATATGGGTAAGGCCACATGCGATAAGACCGCTTGACGATGTTCCACCGGTGCATCAGACCGCGTGGCTCAAAGATCAGAAAGGCCGCGATGACTCCACCCAGGAAAATATTCATCACTGCGAAAACAACATCTCCGCTCAGGAAGGAAAAGTTCTCGACCAGTGAAGGGCCCACGATGGTGATCGTCTCCTGGGCAGTACGGATAACAAACACGCCGATCAGCGCGCCCGTCACCGACCCCATGCCACCCACAATGATCATCGCGATGAACCATATCGAGTGGATCAGGGTGAACTGGTCAATCGCCACGAACCTGACGTAGTAAGCCCAGAGCCCTCCACCGATGCCCGCGTAAAACGCACCCAGCAAGAAGGCAAGTACCTTGGTGCGCACGACATTGATGCCCATCATTCCTGAGGCCACGTCGTCATCGCGCACTGCCGCAAAAATTCGACCATGGCGGCTGCGTGCGACGCCGTAGGCGCCCGCAATCATGATGAAGGCCACTACCAGACACAGGTAGTAAATGCGGGTATCGGTGTTGAAAACGAAACCAAGGAGCTGTGCTGGTTCCAGAGTGATGCCGTTAGATCCCCCCAGCCATTTGGCAGGCAGGTTGAGCACAAAAAAGTGGAACAAGATCTGCGCAGCAATCGTGGTCAAGGCAAGGTAAAAACCCTTTATGCGCATTGCGGTTAATCCAAACACCAGCCCAAAAAGCGCCGCGCACAGCCCGCCGATGGGCAAAGCCAGCCAGAAAGGCAGGTGGCCTTTCGTCGCTAGGAGCGCTGTTGCATACGCACCAACCCCCATGAACGCAGCTTGGCCCAAATTGATCTGACCCGCTAGACCAGTATTGATCTGCAGCCCCATGACCACCACTGCAGTAATCAGCATAGAGGTCATGATCGCCACCCAGCGGACCTCGCTGATCAGGGGCAGCGCAAACAACGCTATAACAAACAGGCCCAATGCCACCGCCTGGCTGCGCGTGCGAATTAGTGCTTGGTCTTTGGCGAAAGAAGTCGCGAATACACCTGCGGGATCCATGCTCATACCCTCTCAATGGTTTTCCACCCGAACATGCCGGTGGGACGAATTAACAACACCACCAGCATGATGATGAAAGGAAAGACGGAGCCCAGCGCTCCCCCCACCAGGGGATCGAGATAGGCCGAAGCCAAACCCTGAATCACACCCACCAAAACACCGGCGATCAGCAACCCTGCGAGGGACTCCAACCCAGCCAGCAAGGCCACCGGCAAAGCAGCCAGGCCGATGTCGGAGCTCATCATGTTGATGGAGCGGCCACTCAAATGCACTATCGCCCCCAGTGTGGAAAGCACGGATCCCAGCACCCACGCAAAGGCAATGGAACGCTGCACCGAGATGCCCATGGACATGGCCACCTGGTGGTCTTCCGCCACGGCCGTCATGGTCAAGCCAGCCCTTGTCCGGTTGAAAAACCAGGAGAGACCAACGCCGATGAAGATGGTCATAATTCCACCGTAGAGCATCGAACGGGAGACGATGAGATCGCCAACGATGATCGGATCCAGAGGAAAGATGATCGGAAAAGCACGCACCTGTGGACCAAAAAGCACCAACACAACGCCTCGGATCAGAATCAAGAGACCGATCGTCACCATGACCATCGAGAAGACAGACTCTCCAACCAGACGGGCAAAAAATATCCGCTCAATCATGAAACCAAAAATTGCAGCACTAACGAATGCCACGGGCAATCCGACCCACAGCGGTAGACCCATCTGAATAATCGTCCACCACACCATGTAGCCGCCAAAGACCACCAACTCACCTTGTGCAAAGTTGAACACCTTTGACGCGCGATAGATCACGACGAAACCCATGGCGATCAACGCATACAGAAGCCCTGACAGCGCACCGTTTATCAGGTAGTTAATAAAATCGATCATTTCCGTCCTCTGCTTCGGGCTGCGCCCAGGTGGTCTGACCCTGCGGCGTCCGTGTCATGGATGGACACCAGAGCCTCGAAATTGCCGCGCCGACCGTCCTGGTAGGTCACAGGAATATCGATACGCACGGCGTGCGAGCCGTCATATAAACCGTTGATCAGCGTGGCGTATCGCACCTCCAGGAATTCGCGCCGCAGCTTTCTCGAACGTGTTAGTTCGCCCTCGTCCGGATCAAGCTCTTTTGGAAAATTGGCGAATCGCTTGACCCGCGCATGCGCCGGCAAAAACTGATTCACACGGGTAATTTCCTGACTGATCAACTCTGCGACCTCTGGCCGCTGTGACAAATCGGTAAAGGTTGAAAATCCGATCCGCTTGTCTTCTGCCCACCGCGACAGAACAGACATGTCGATATTGATGAGAGCGGCCACGAAGTCCCTTGTCTCGTCTCCCACCGTCATGATGTCCTTGATGAAGGGACTGAACCGAAGGCGTGTCTCGACGAACTGCGGCGGGAAGGTTTCGCCGCTGCGCAAGCGCTTCAAGTCCGACAACCGCTCCAGGAACACGAGCTCGCCTAGCTCCGTTTTCGTTACGGCATCGCCCGTGTAGAACCAGCCATCTTTCACCTTCGACTCTACGGAACCCTCTCTGCGGTAGTAGCCCAGAAACGGGCTTCCGCCACGAATCTGCAGCTCTCCGTCCGCACTCAAGCGCCATTCCAATGGTGGGCCCGCCTCTGGATGCGCCTTCATCCAGTGCCCTACGGTCTCCAGATCAAATCGGTCACCCTGGTGGCATGTCAGCAACCCGGTTTCGGTGGAGCCATAGATGTTGCGCAGAGGTATACCCATGGCATGGAACATGCGAAACACATCTGGTGCCATGGTGGCACCACCGCAGCTGGCACAGCGCAGCCGGGTCAGGCCGAGCAGATCTCGCAACGGGCGCAGAACCAGTGCATTGGCGATAGGAAACAGCAACCGGTCCAGCAGGCCAACGGGTTTTCCATCCAAGCGCCCCACATTGACGGTGTGACCGATCTTCATGCCCCACTCGTAGACACCTCGTCGAATGGGTCCTGCGTCGAGCATGTGCGCCTGCACAGAGGACGCCATGCTTTCCCACTGGCGCGGAGCAAATGTCATACCTTCCACCGCCAATTCCCGAATGTTGGACAACACCTGCTCCGGGCCCTCGGGGAAGTTCACTACCATGGGCAATCCCAATCCCATGGTGATGCCATATATTTGTTCAGTGGCCCAGGATGGCGCGATGTAACTCAGGTATTCCATACCCGGCTTCACATCCATGGAATCGATCAAGCGCTGGGCGTTGTCGATCAAAAAGCGATGCGTGAGGATGACGCCCTTGGGCTGCCCCGTCGTGCCGGAAGTGTAAGAAAGAACCGCTATGTCATCGGGGGCTCCCGCATCCACTAGCGCGTCGTACATCTTTCCGTTACGTTGATGGATTTCACGCCCTTGCCGCTGCATGCCATCGAAGGTATGCAGGATGGGGTCGTTATACGACCACATCCCCGTTTCGTCCCAATACACAATGTGGCGCATCTTCAAAGTCTTGTTCCGGACATCCAGGCCCTTGTCAACCTGTTCTTGGTCCTGCGCGAACAAGATGACTGCTTCGCTGTCGTCCAGAAGATAAGCCACCTCCTCCGAAGTGAGGTCCGGGTACATGGATACAACTTTGCATCCCAGTGCATGCGCGGCATACTCGGCCCAGTAATGCTGCGGCTCATTCTCACCAATGATGGCAATGGTCTCGCCCGCTTTGACGCCCGCTTGGTGCATGCCCAGCGCAATCTCTCGAACGTTGCGCTGCACATCCGCAAAGCTGTACTCCCGCCAAATGCCGCGCTGCTTATGGCGCTGGGAAAGACGGTTGGGGTTAGCATGCGCATGCTTGCGCAGCAACTGGGGAAGGGTCGCGATTTCGAGTTTCATTGGACGCCCTCTCCAAGGTAGGCTTTAAGCACAGCGGGATTAGCCTGGATTTCCTTGGGCGTTCCATCGGCGATCTTGCGTCCAAAGTCCAGCACAGCGATGCGGTCAGCTAGGTCCATCACCACACCCATGTCGTGCTCCACCAAAACAATAGGAATGCGCTTTGCCTCGCGCACATCCAGAATGAAACGTGCCAGGTCTTCCTTCTCTTCCGTATTCATACCGGCCATAGGCTCATCCATCAGCAGAATCTTCGGGTCTTGGGCCAGTGCGCGCCCCAAGTCCACGCGCTTGCGAAGCCCATAACCGAGGCTGCCCACCGGCACATGCCGGATGGATTCAATTTCAAGAAACTCAATGATTTCTTCCACTACCTCCCGATGCAAAACTTCTTCGCGCTTTGCCGGGCCGAAATGGAAAAACGACTGCACGAGATTGGCCCGCATGTGCATGTGGCGCCCCACCATCAGGTTCTCGATAACGGTCATGCCCGAAAAAATGTGCGTACCTTGAAAGGTGCGCGCTAGGCCCTGTGCCGCCACGTCGTGAACCGCCATGTCGCGCACGTTGTGCCCGGCCAGGGATATCTCGCCTTTCTTGGGGCGGTAGAACCCGCTCAGGCAGTTCATCAGAGAAGACTTTCCCGCTCCGTTCGGCCCGATGATTGCCAGCAGCTCGTCCTTGCGCACATCAATCGAAACATCATTCAGCGCCACAACTCCACCGAACTGCAGCAGCAGATTCTGGGCTGTCAGCACCACGCCTTCCCGCTGGCTTTGAATGGCTGCATTCATTGGCACCTCCACTCTGAATTCTTGGCTTTGTCCATCGAATTTCCTTCATAAGACCTTTGCAGGGTCTACGCATCCATTTGCGGGAATGCTCGCAGCGATCAATGGACCACGACTAACAACGGACACCCGCATCCAGGCTGATCGTGGTGGCATTCAAATAGGCGTTTTCCACAACGTGCCGAACCAGTCCACCGAACTCTTGTGCCTGCCCCATGCGATGAGGAAAGAGGATGACGTTGTCAATAATGTTTTGCGACACCTTCGTTGGCATGCCTGCAGACATGGCGGTCTCAAACAGACCAGGCGCCACGGCCACCACTCGGATTCCGTGTTGCGCAAGATCCCGCGCCACCGGAAGCGTCATTCCAATGACCGCCGCTTTGCTGGCGCTATATGCGGCCTGGCCCACTTGACCCTGCCACGCAGCACCAGATGACGTGTTCACGATGACCCCCCGTTCACCGTCGACATTGGGCTCGTTCTGCGACATGGCCAACGACGCATAGCGCACCACGTTGAAGGTCCCGGTCAGGTTGATGGCGATCACCCGGTTCCAAAGATCCATCGGGAATAACTCGCCCTTTGAAAGCGTCTTGCAGGGACCCAGAATTCCCGCGCAATTTACCGCCACATGCAGCGCACCAAATTCCGCCACTGCCGCGTCTACGCCAGCCTTCACACTGGCCTCGTCCGAAACATCAACCTTCTGGATTCGCACGCGCTCGCCCATCGGCAGCACCTCGCTCGCAAGGCGCTCTTCGTCCAGATCAACCGCCATGACGCTCGCTCCGGCCGCAAGCAATGCCTTGCAAGTGGCGAGCCCCAGGCCTGAAGCAGCTCCTGTGACGAAGGCAATGGTATTTTTGACATCCATACTGTTTCTCTTGTCTCTTATTGAGTGCAGCGCTCAGCGCGCCAAGATGGTGATACAGGCAACAGCTTCTTCAATGCCCTCAAGACCGCCACCGTTTTCTGCCAGCGCAATCCTTGCGTCAGTCACCTGCCGCAGTCCGGCTTCCCCGCGAAGCTGAGTTACCAACTCATGGACTTGGGCAATACCGGTGGCCCCAACAGGGTGCCCCTTAGACTCCAGGCCGCCGGACGGATTAACGGGAATGCGGCCACCAATCCGGGTATCACCCCGCTCGGCAATCACACCGCCCATGCCGAACTCACAGAAACCGAGGTTTTCTGTCTGAATGATTTCACCCATGGCCGTGGCATCGTGCACCTCGGCCACCGAGATATCTGCTGGGCCAACACCTGCCAGTTCATATGCCCTGCGCGAAGCCAGTGCTGTGCAGTGGTTGGTGTAGTCGTCTTCGCTCCGGTCGGAACCGCTTTGCACTACTGCCGCCAACACCTTGATGGCACGCTTTTCATCGATGTTCAAGCGCATAAGCGCCGAGCGTGTGCAAATGATGGCTGCTGCTGCGCCATCAGACACCGGGGAGCACATGGGCAGAGTCAATGGGTAGGTGATCGGCGGCGCGGCGAGCACCTCTTCGATGCTGTAAGCCATCCGGTACTGCGACAGCGGGTTGTGCATGGAGTGCG
>CALKUR010000015.1 GCA_937996725.1 uncultured Dechloromonas sp.
GTAGGGCGGTTGCCTGTTGTGTTTGTAACAGGGTGCCCATACGAATCAGATACTCCGGGTGCGTGACATTCACCACGCGTACCGAGTGACCTGGGCAGGGATCCAGTAGTTTGCAGAGCGTATGCGCAGAATTGCGCAGGCCGAGTCGGCTACGCAGGCTCAACAATCGGTTGAGTTGAGGATTCAATAGTTCGATGTCGGCGAGTGCAATGCCTGAATCGGTAATCTGCTGGTTGATGCCATCAAGTGACTGCACAGATGCAATGCCGCAGGCGTGAAACAGTGGAAAGGGGTTCTCGCGGTTATCAAAATCATGTCGGCCATGGATCAGTACCGGTAGACCGGCATCGCGCAGTAGCAGTGCCAGAAGGGGTAGTAAATTCGGTTGGCGGCGAACGCCATTGTAGGAGGGTAAAACAACCAGTGGACATGCAGTCGGCTTGAGATTAATTGTCGAAGCTTGCATGGCACGACAGAATCCAATGAGTTCATCGTCCGATTCGCCTTTGATGCGCAGCGAGAGCAGAATCGCTCCCAGCTCTAAATCAGGGACTTGGCCGTTGAGCATGGCCGTGAACAGTGCTTCGGAATCGTCAGCTGACAGATCGCGAGCGCCTTTGGCGCCGCGGCCGATCTCTTTAATCAGTGGGGGTAACGCAATGAGGTCTGCTGACATGCTGATGCTCAGGGAATGAGCAAGAAAGCCGCAATGGCCACAATGGTTGGGACCAGTGCCCACAGGAACAGTTGTGTGGCGGCGATCGTTTTATCTGGAAAGCATTCCTTGAGCAACGAATATCCCGCCGGGTTCGGGGCGTTGGCGATGACCGTTAAGCCGCCACCCGCCAGTGCCCCGGTGACGATCGCATAACGGAACGCTGCGTCCGTCCCTTCGACCAGGCTGCCCAAATAAGTAATCGCCGCGTTATCGGTAATGGCCGTCAGGGCGGTCGCCGAGAAGAACAACACCGTTGGTGTGAGTCCTGTAAGTAAATCCTGGAGCCACCAAGCCTGCATGCCACCCAGTACGACCAGGCCAGCGAGGAAGAATGCGACAAGGAGGGCTTCGCGCAGCATCAGCCGCGTCTGATACATGGGGTAGGCAGCGGTGTAGCCGAGGAAGAATAAAAACAGCCCCATAAACACCACCGGGTAATGATGGAAGACCACGGCTGTCGCGAGAAAGGCGATGTGAATGAAGGTGACGCTCAGGGGAATCGATTGTCCGCGGATTTTCTGGTCGGCAACTTTGGCCGCCATTGGCAGCTCGCGCAGCCAGCGGTGGCCGATCCATGTCAGCACGATGGCGTTAAACAACACAGCAATGATCGCGCGCCAGCCGATCTGACTCATCATGAACGTAATATCCCAGTCCCATTTCGCTGCAACGATCAGTACCGGGGGAGCCGCGAAAGGCGTGAGTGCGCCGCCGATCGATACGTTCACAAACAGCGTGGCAATTACGGCATATTTAAACTTGGTCGGTAAATCATGCCGGAGAAATTGTTCTCGGAGCAGCAATGCGGCAACCGTCATTGCGGCAGGCTCGGTGATGAATGAGCCGAGTAGTGGCATGACGGACATGACGACCACAAAACGTGCCGTCATCGGATTCAGGGGTAGCACTCGGGCGATCTGTTCGTTGATGGTGCCCGCCGCTTCAATCAGTGGGCGGCTGGCGGCAATGACCATGAGTACAAACACGAGGAGCGCTTCGTTGTAATTACGGCTCTCCAGATACGTAATGGCCGACTGGGAAGAATCGATGATCGTGATCGCCAGCGCCAGAACGGCGGCCCATAGACCGAAGACCACTTCTACTTCACCGAGGAGATGGAGTAGCCCGGCGTGTGTGGGATAACGGTGCGCCAGTTGCTCGACGCGGCTTGCCAGAAATGTATGTAGGAGCGCCAGCGCAAACAGTGCCGTTGCAACGTATTCGATAGTTTGTAAATGTGCCATTAATCGTCAGTTCCGCTCAGGCGAAATCGAGAATCGCTCAAGTCCATTGGTCTCTTGTAGCGCCTTAATCAGGCCGCTCATGTTGACGTGGTTATTAGGACCCGCGGTTGCCGTGAATGTGCAGATCTGATGGTTTTTGGTGATGCGCACACTAGTCGTGTCTTGGCGTAAATGTAGTCCATAGGAGGAGACGAGTTTTTCTAACTCGGTTTGGTCTGCGCACGCGTGTGACAGATAGGAGAGTTCGAAATAGTAGCGTTTGAGCTTGGGGAGCCAACGTTCGAGTTGCAGCACGATGCTCATGCTAAAAGCGCAGAGTACGGCCAGTGAGATGGCCGCAACGTAAAAGCCGAGGCCGATCAGAATGCCGATCGCTGCCGCCGCCCAGATGGAGGCTGCCGTTGATAGCCCCGTGACGGATCGGCCTTCGTGAATGATGACGCCGGCACCCAGAAAGCCGATACCAGTCACGATGCCCTGGATCACCCGTGATGGGGCGTCCGCCGTGATGCTATTGACGTGCTGCCCGCCGAACCAGATCTCGGGCATGCCGAAGACAGCGATGATCCCGGTGGAGGCCATGCAGACCAGAGAAAACGTCCGCATGCCCGCGGCCCGCCCATGGTACGAACGCTCGTAGCCGACCAACATCCCGAGCAACATCGAACCCACCAGATGCATGAGCAGCAGCACGTTGCCTTCGATGGTTTCGTGAGACCAGAAGCCGAGCAGCGTAGGAGTATCTGGCAAAGTCATCGTGGAAGCCCCGCAACGGTGATTAAACTAACGAAGATTATACGATCGTACACATATTAAACATTAAGGCCACCTTGAGGTGGCCTTTGTTTCAGGGGGTGGGCTGATCAAGCTTTTTTGACGAAGCAAGCCTTCAGCATGATGTTGCCGAAGTCTGATTTGCAGTCGAGCTCATGGTCGCCATCGACGATGCGGATGCTCTTGATTTTGGTGCCCACCTTCATGGTGCTGGAGGAACCTTTGAGCTTGAGGTCCTTGATCAAGACGACGCTATCGCCATCACTAAGCACATTGCCATTCGCGTCCTTGACGATACGCGGGCCGTCTTCGTCAGCCGCTTCGGCCACCATGGGCCATTCGAAACCGCAGTCGGCGCAGACGTAGTTGCTGCCGTCCGGGTAGGTGTTTTCAAGGGTGCATTGCGGGCAGGCGGGAATACCAGACATGGTGGCGCTCTTAAGTGCTTTAAAGACCGTTATTGTACCGCTCGATCGAAACGATAGCCGTCCATGGCGATGACCAGATCATCCACGCCGGCATAGAAGCGTTCGGATTTCGGGTTGCCGCCAGCCGCACCCAGAGCAACGAAGAAGGGCATGAAGTGGTCGTCAGTCGGATGTGCCTGAGCCGCATCGGCCGCGGTTTTGCGATAGTCGATGAGTCCCGGAATATCGGCACCTTGTAATTGTCTGTCGACCCAGTCGGCGAAACGAGTGACGTAATCTGGCGTGGGCAGATGATTGTGGACGCAGACCATATAGTCGCGCAGATTGTGCGTGATACTGCCCGTGCCAATGACGAGGAAGCCTTCGTCGGTGAGGGGTTGCAATGCCTGGCCGAGAGCGTAGTGATAGGCTGCCCCAGCGTGCGGTTTGATCGATAGTGGAATCACTGGGATATCCGCTGCCGGGTACATCATGCGCAGCGGTACCCAAGCACCATGATCAAGCCCGCGGCGTGGGTCGATACGTGGCGCATAGCCTGCTGCTTGGAGGCAGTCGGCTACTTGCTGGGCGAGCGCGCCATTGCCATGTGCTGGATACTTCAGCGTATAAAGTTCGCCGGGAAAACCGCCGAAGTCATAGATGGTTTCCAGGTCGGTCGCGCTGCCCACGGTGGGTTCTCGTGTTTCCCAGTGCGGGCTGACAACGATGATGGCTTTCGGTTGCTCAACTTGCTGAGCAAGCGCCACCAGCGCCGCACCTGCCGCACCCGGCCGGAGGGCGAAGGTCGGAGCACCATGGGGAACAAAGAGCGTGGGCAGCGACATTCTGGTTAGCCTTTGAACTGGCGGGTGATCTGGGCAATACGCTCACCATACAGGCGGGCGGTTTCCAGGTCGCCTTGCACGACTTCGTCAGCGGATGCATCCGAAGGCGTTTGCATCATGGCACCGGCAAATGAACCGACATAGTTCACATCGTTACGTTGGGCAGCTTTGGCATTGGACGGCATAAGTCCAGTGCCGACCCAGATGCCGCTGTGTTGCATGGCCAGCGTGATGAAGTAGTGAATGGTCGAATGCTTGTCGCCATTCATGGTGGCTGAGTTGGTGAAGCCGCCAAAGACCTTGTCTTTCCATTGCTGGCCGAACCAGGGCTTGGAGGTGGCATCGGCGAATTTCTTGAACTGCCAGCTCACGGTACCCATGTAGGTGGGTGAACCGAAGATGATGGCATCGGCCGCTTCCAGGGCAGCCCACTGTTCGCCGGTGATGTCGCCCTCGGCGTTGATGGCGATGAGTTCGGCACCTGCCCCCTTGGCAACGGCTTCGGCCTGTTTGACGGTATGGCCGTAGCCACTGTGATAGACGACAACGATTTTGCTCATGGTGTTCTCCATTGGAAGGGGTGGGTGTTATTGACGGGGTAAATCGAAAACCAGGACTTCGGCTTGGTTACCGTTTGTGAATTCAACCGCTGCTTCATCACGCAGCATGAGGGCATCACCAGCGACTAGCGCTTCTCCATTGACCCTGAGGCCGCCACGGGCGACATGTACATAGGCCATGCGATCAGCAGCCAATGTGTGCGTCGCATTTTCCGCGCCGTCGAATAGGCCAGCATAGAGGCGGGTGTTGGTGTGGATGATGACGGCACCTTGTGCCCCATCCGGTGCAGCGACCAGACGCAACTTGCCTCGCTTCTCGGCCGGGTCGAAGGCGGTTTGTTCGTATTCCGGCTTCAGATCTTTCTGGTCGGGCATGATCCAGATCTGCAGTAGATGGCATGTCTCAGTCGGGTGGCGATTGAATTCGCTGTGATAGACACCGGTGCCAGCCGACATACGCTGGACTTCGTTAGGACGGATGACCTCTTGGTGGCCCATGCTGTCCTGGTGCGTGAGTTCGCCTTCCAGAATGTAGGTGACGATCTCCATGTCTTTATGGTGATGCATGCCGAAGCCAGTGTTGGCGGCCACCCAATCTTCGTTAATCACGCGGAGTGGGCCGAAATGCATGTGGTTGCGGTCGAAATAATCGGCAAAGGAGAAGCTGTGGAACGATCGCAGCCAGCCGTGGTCGGCATAGCCTCGGTCGTTGGCAGGTCGTTTGATCAGCATGGTGATGGCTCCGCTTGGGTATGCATCACACTTTAGGGTGTTTGCCCCAGATGTGCGGTGAATGAATTGATGGCATTATTCAAATAATTTGAACAAACGAGGGTTTTATGCCGACCATATCCCATACATCGCCCTTGACGCCGGAGTTGCTCGAGATGGTGCGATTGATCGCCCAGACGGGCAGCTTCGCCGCCGCGGCGCGCGCGTTGGGCAAGGTGCCATCGGCCGTCACTTACAGTGTTCGTCAGCTGGAAGAGCAGTTGGATGTCCTGCTCTTTGATCGTCGTTCGCGACAGGCGCAGCTGACTGAGGCGGGGGCGGCCTTGGTGCGGGAGAGTGAGCGTCTTTTGAATGAGTTGGCCTCGGTCGCGCAGCGGATTAAACGCGTCGCCACAGGTTGGGAAGCCGAATTTAATATCGCAGTCGATAGCATCGTGACCGAACAGGCGATCCTGGATTTGGTCGGCGATTTTCTGGCACAAAAACCACCGACGCGTATTCGATTATTACGCGAGACGCTGTCCGGTACGTGGGAAGCGTTAATTAGCGGGCGAGCCGATATGGCGATTGGTGTGGCCGATCAGCAGGTGACGGCAGCGGGGATCCAGAGTGCGCCGCTGGGCGAGTTGCCCTTTCTCTTTGTGGTGGCACCGGGGCATCCGCTGGCCAGCGTCACCGGTCCGATCACCGACGATCTGCTGCGCGACCATCGTATGGTGGCTTTGGCCGATAGCGCTCGTCAGATGACGCCGATGACCGTGGGGTTGTTACCTGGCCAAGATGTGCTGACGGTGCCCTCCATGGCGCTCAAAATCGATGCGCAAATGCGCGGACTGGGTTGCGGGTATTTGCCGGAACCGCTGATTCGGGATGCGTTGGCCAGCGGTCGACTGATTGAGAAACAGCGCGTGCCGGTTCGTCGGCCGGCGATGTTGTCTTATGCGTGGCGGGTGGCGGCTGGGCAGGGCGGCCCGGCGCAACGTTGGTGGCTTGAACGTCTGGGGTTGGCGCGGACGCGTCAGGCACTGTTGGGCGAACTGGTGGTGCCCGGCAAACCGGCGCCGGCCATCAAGCCTGGAAAGCGGCGCTAAAAAATCGAGAGCAACGCTTGCAAATGAGAATTGTTACCATTAAAATAACCAGACTCTCCCGATTTTAAAGGTGTCACCCTCATGTCAAAATCACCGATGAAGCTGCTGAAACCCTTGCGTGCTCTTGCTCTTGGGTTGCTGATCGCGGCACCGGTCGCTGCCGATACGGTGACTGTGTATTCGGCCCGTAACGAGCAGCTGATCAAACCGCTTTTCGATGCGTTTACGCAGGAAACAGGCACGCAGATCCAGGTGCTGACCGATAAGGAAGGCCCCCTGCTGGAGCGCCTGAAAGCCGAGGGTGCCAAAACCTCCGCCGACGTGCTCATCACGGTCGATGCCGGTAATCTCTGGCAGGCGAGCCAGATGGGGTTGTTACGTGCAATCAAATCGCCGGTGCTGACGGCCAATATCCCGGCAAACCTGCGCGACCCGAAAGGCGAGTGGTACGGGTTGTCCGTACGGGCACGCACGATCATCTATAACAAGAAGTCGGTGAACCCTGCCAACCTCTCGACCTACGAAGCGCTGGCCGGTCCGGAGTGGAAAGGCAAGCTCTGTTTGCGAACCTCGAAGAAGGTTTACAACCAGTCGCTGGTCGCGACCATGATTGCCACGCAAGGTGAAAAACAGACCGAGCAGATCGTGCGGGGTTGGGTCGCCAACCTGGCGACGGATGTGTTTCCGGACGACAACGGTGTGATCAAAGCGGTCGCGGCGGGTCAGTGTGAGGTCGGTATCGTCAACACCTATTACCTGGCACGCCAGCTGGAAAAAGATCCGAATCTTCCGGTGGGGCTGTTCTGGGCAAATCAGAAGTCGCGCGGTGTACACGTCAATGTATCAGGTGCGGGCGTGACGCGTTATGCACCGAATGCAGCGGGTGGTCAGAAGCTGATTGAATGGCTCTCCGCCGGTAAGGCGCAAGAGATTTATACGGACAAAGACTTTGAATATCCGGCCAACCCGCAGATTCAAGCCGATTCGATTATTCGGCAGTGGGGTCCATTCAAAATGGATCTGATTAACGTTTCCAAAGCGGGTGAGTTGCAAGCGGCCGCAACGAAGTTGATGGACCGCGCGGGTTATCGCTAATGCGATTATTGAGCTTGATGTTGTCCCCGTGACCTGATGCGTAGCCGGGGATCGATCTGGAATTGGCGTGGCTGGGGTCCATTACGGGCCCTGGCCATTGCTGCTTTAACGCTGGTGCCTTTGCTGGTGGTACTGGCATCGTTCTTCGATCCGCAGCCCGAAGTATGGTCGCACCTTGCGGCCTATGTACTCCCCGGTGTGCTCTGGAATACGATGATTCTGATTCTGGGCGTGGGGGCCGGTGTTTTGTTTCTCGGCGTGCCCTTGGCTTGGCTGACGGCGGTATGCGAGTTTCCCGGCCGCAAGTTTTTTGCCTGGAGCCTAATGCTGCCGCTCGCGATGCCGGCCTATGTGCTGGCTTTCGTACAAGTGGGACTGCTGGACTTTACGGGCCCCGTGCAAACAATGTTGCGCGACTGGTTGGGAAGCTCGAGCTGGTTCCCCCCGATTCGCTCCACCGGTGGTGTGGTTTCGGTGCTGACGCTCGCCTTTTATCCGTATGTGTATCTATTGGCGCGCAATGCGTTTATCACCCAGGGGTTGCGTGCGGTTGAAGCGGCGCAGGCTTTAGGCTATACGCGTACTCAGGCTTTTTGGAGGGTGGCGCTGCCCATGGCGCGCCCTTGGATCGCTGGAGGCATGACGTTAGCGCTGATGGAAACGTTGGCCGATTTTGGTAGCGTCTCGATCTTTAGCTTTGATACCTTTACCACGGCCATTTATAAGGCCTGGTTTGCCCTGTTCAACTTGTCGGCGGCCAGTCAGTTGGCGTCTTTGCTGGTGATGTTCGTGTTGGTATTGGCCGTCGTCGACCAGCGGCTACGCCACAATCGCCGTTATGCGGCCAAGAGTTTCAGTCCGGTGCGTATCCGTCTGCAGGGTGGGGCGCGCTGGGGTGCCATCGTATTTTGTAGCGTGATTCTGGCCATGGCCTTTGTCGTGCCCTTTATCCAGTTGCTGGTCTGGGTCTACTCGGTCTGGCAGGAAGACTTTGATGGACGTTATCCCGTCTTCTTGTTGCATTCGATCTGGCTCGCAGGTTTGGCGGCTGTGGCGGTGACTGTACTGGGCCTGCTATTGAGCGCCATTCGTCAGCATCATCGGGATCCGCTGACGCAGTGGATCGTGCGCTTGGCCACGTTGGGCTACGCCATTCCGGGGACTGTGCTGGCGGTGGGTGTTTTTATTCCCGTTGCCTGGCTCGACAATCAGTTGCTCAATGCTGCGTCGTGGTTCGGCTGGGAGACATCGCAGATTCTCAAGGGATCGCTCCTGGTAATGTTGCTGGCGTTATCGGCACGTTTTCTGGCCGTCGCGTATCAACCGATCGATGCCGCCATGCAGCGTATTACGCGCAATCAGGGCAATGCAGCGCGATCACTGGGCTTGTCGCCGCGACAGGCCCTGTTACGGTTGCAATTGCCGATGGTCCGCGGTGGTTTGCTGACGGCCGCCTTGATTGTCTTTGTAGACGTCATGAAGGAAATGCCGATTACTTTGATGACACGTCCCTTTGGCTGGGATACCCTCGCTGTACGGGTCTTTGAAATGACATCCGAAGGGATGTGGGAACGTGCCGCGCTGCCCAGTCTGGCGGTTGTGCTCGCGGGATTGGTGCCGGTGATTTTGCTGGTTCGTAAGTCTGAATCTGGTTTGCATTGAAGAGAAGTTACAAGAGCATATGGATGCGTTGATTCTTGATTCGGTGGTGTTGGGGTACGGTGATCGGCCAGTGGTCAGCGATCTGTCGTTCTCGCTTGCTCCGGGCGAAATCGGATGCTTGCTCGGTGGCTCCGGCTGCGGCAAAACCACGGTGCTACGTGCGATCGCTGGCTTTGAGCCTTTGCAAGGTGGTCGCATCGCGCTGAATGGGCATTGGGTGGCCGATGCCCACTGGCGGTTGGCACCGGAACGTCGGCAGATCGGTATGGTCTTCCAGGATTACGCATTGTTCCCGCATTTGAGTGTGGCTGATAACGTGGCCTTCGGTTTGCGCGAATGGTCGCGGGTCGATCAGTCGCGCCGCGTCGCGGAGATGTTAGCGCTGGTGGGGCTGGCCGATGTCGAACGTCGCTACCCGCATGAATTGTCCGGGGGGCAGCAGCAACGTGTTGCGTTGGCCCGTGCCCTGGCACCGGGCCCCACGCTGTTGCTGATGGACGAGCCCTTTTCTAACCTTGATGTAGAACTGCGCGAACGGTTATCGATCGATGTGCACAACATTCTAAAAGCGACTGGTACCACTGGCTTGTTGGTGACCCATAATCAGCAGGAAGCATTTGCGATGGCAGATCGCGTCGGTGTCATGCTTGGTGGCGGTTTGCAGCAATGGGCTTCGCCTTATGCCTTGTACCACGAGCCATCGACACGTCATGTAGCGACGTTTGTGGGTGACGGCGTGTTTTTGCCGGCGCACGTGCATGGTCAGAACTGTATTGATTTCGAGTTGGGGCAACTGTGCCGAATTCAACCCGTGGATGTGCCAGAGGGTGCCGAAGTCGATGTCCTGATTCGTCCAGATGATATTCAACATGATGACGCCAGCCCGGTGAGAGCCAGAGTGTTGGAGCGGGTTTTTCGGGGCGCGGCATTTCTGTACACCCTGGAATTAGCCTCAGGTGATCGGGTATTGTCTTTAGTGCCCAGTCACCATGATCACCAGATTGGTGAGATGATTGGCATCAGACTCGAAATTGATCACCTAGTCGCTTTCCCGAAAGAGGCGATCTAGCGACGAAGAATACGGGGGATGTGATGGACGATGTTCACGAACAGCCAATCCAGAAACGGATCACCTGGCTCGAAGAACTGGCAGAACGTCATGGCGAAATGTATCGCAGCCCCGAAGCGATGCTGGCACGAGCGCGCTACCAGAGTTGTCACCCCACGGCGATTGCCGTGCTCAAATGCATGGATGGCCGGATCAATATCCCGGTGGCGACGGAAACCCCCGTAGGGATCCTGATGCCGTTTCGAAACCTGGGTGGCCGATTTGATCTGGGTTGGCCCCATCTGGGGGAAGTGCTGACGCAGTATGTGATGGATCGTATCTGCGAAGGGCGTCAGGTAATGTTCTTGGTGACGTATCACTTTTCGCGTGGTGATCATCATCGCGGTTGTGCTGGCTTTGGTTACGATCGGCAAGCGGCCTTTGAGCATACCCAGGCCATTCATCGGCAGATATCCCAGATCTTTGGTGAGAGTCACGGCACGGTGTATCCATTGATCTGCGGTTTTGAAACGGATGAAGATGCGCTCATGATTCATGGTGCCGATGGGCAGGTGATGGATATGAGTACCCTCGCTGAAGACGCGGTCGGGAATCTGGCGCAACGACTCCATCAAGTGTTGCCGGATATGCCGCTGCAGTTACGCGAAGATCTGCTGCCGCTGCTGGAAGGCAATGCGCGTCATATCGCTCAGGTACGCGAGCAGTCGAGGCTAGGGGAACGCTTGCTGGATACCGAGCATCGGGAATGGATGATCTGTCTGGGGCGCGGTTTTGATTTTCTGCACAAACCGAATCTGGCACTAATCGTCGGGCCGTATAGCCCGGATCTCTCGGAACCGATTGCCCGCGCCGCTGGTATTATCGAAAGCAATATGGCCGCCGGCCGAATTCCCGATGATGGCTTTCTGTTGTTGTCATCTGTGCCGTATGAAAGTATCGGTGTCGATCGCGCCCGCGCTGAAATTAAAGCGCAGTTCCTTGCGCATTTTGCCCGTGACGTGATTGCGCATGTCAATCCGGTGCTGGCGTCAAAAATGATCAGTCGTACGGCCGTGCTGGATTGGCATGCCCGGCGACTCAGTTGGCTGGGGGCCTAGGGGCACAGCATTACTCTGGTAGTTCGTTGTACGAAGCAGAGAGGTCGTCGATCATCTGGCGCAGAATCTCGCGAATCTGCTGTTCGCTACAACCCATGAGTAAGGCATCGTCCAATGCCTCCTGAGCTAGAGCGCGCAACTCATCGTAGTTCTCATTGAGAACCTTGATTTTTTCGGTGCAGGAAACAGGCGCGCCACTCGGTTTGCGCCAAGTCGGTTTGTTCATGGTGCCATTTTAGCGCAAGGCTTCTCCGCCTCAGGCGGTGGCGGGCAGCAGTTAGTTTCGTGGTTCTTGAATATATTTAATGGTATATTGTTGCCAGAACATTCACGATCAAGTCATCTTATGTCTGCTGCCCTCAATCACGCACGTAAAACCCTCGAAAGAAAACAACCAATACCGGCCAATGCGCCCGTGCTGGATCTGGAATGGATGCGTCATCAGGCCGGGCAGGTGGTGTCCTTACTGAAGGTGATGGGTAACCCGGACCGCCTATTGCTCCTTTGTCAGATGTTGCAGGGGGAGTACGCGGTCGGCGAACTGGAAGAGATGCTCGATATCCATCAGCCAACGCTCTCGCAGCAACTTGGTGTGTTGCGTAATGAAGGTCTCGTGGCAACGCGACGTGAAGGCAAATTTATCTATTACAGCGTCGCGCATCCGCATGTGCAGGCGCTTTTAGAAACGCTGCATCGCCTTTACTGTGGGGCGCCGGCAGCGCCTGAGATGAAAGCACTAGTCAATAAGGCCGCAAAGGGCGCTCGGTCATGACGATCGATTGGAACGCGTTTAACGGTGCTGCCGCACTGGCGGCGTTGTTGGGGGGTGCCATGATCGGTGCCGCTGCGGTGTGGCTGGCTTGGGCAAATGGTCGTATCGCCGGTATTAGCGGCATCATTGGTCATCTTTTGGATGTGCTGATCCAGCGCAAACATGAGGCCTTTGGCTGGCGCGTCGCTTTTCTGGTCGGGCTGTTGGCATCTCCAGTGGCATGGCAACTGTTTGCAAACTTGCCTGAGGTGCGCGAGCAGACCGGTGTCGTGGGCTTGCTCGTCGGTGGTCTTCTGGTGGGGCTCGGTACCCGCTATGCCAACGGGTGCACCAGTGGGCATGGTATTTGCGGGCTTTCCCGATTCTCGCTGCGTTCACTGGTTGCCGTTTTGTGCTTCATGGGTTCGGCTATCGTGACGGTCTTCGTGGTGCGCCACCTGCTCGGGGGTACGGTATGAGAGTGCTCCTGCAATGGATCACGGCCGGCACTGCGGGCTTGCTGCTGGGCACGGGTTTGATCGTGTCGGGTATGGCTAACCCGGCTAAGGTCGTGGGGTTTCTGGATGTGAGCGGTTTGTGGGATCCGTCACTGGGTTTAGTCATGGGCGGTGGCTTACTGATCGGTAGCCTGGGTTTTGCACTATTGCGGCATCGTCGCCAGACGCTGCTGGGTGAACCCCTGAATTTGCCGACTAACCGGACGATTAATGCCCGATTGATTGCCGGCTCGGTACTCTTCGGTATTGGCTGGGGCCTAACCGGCATCTGCCCAGGCCCCGGGCTGGTCTTGCTGGGTGCCGGGTTGGATGCCGGTGTGGTGTATGTATTGTCCTTGCTGGCAGGTATGGCGCTTTACAGTCTGATTGAGCGGCGCCGCCATCCTTTTCGATAACCCGGTTTGACGCCTGACAGGCACTTGGCTAGACTCGCAGCACTTTGTAACCCCAGAGAACATAGAGCCATATCATGAGCGATAACAATAATCCGATTCTGACCCTTATCGACGAACAGGTGAAAGGTCACCCGGTCGTGCTATACATGAAGGGCACACCACAGTTTCCGCAATGTGGTTTTTCGCAGCGCGCCTGTAAGCTGTTGCGTGAGAGCGGTGTCAGTAAATTCTTTACCGTGAACGTTCTGGAAAATCCGGAGATTCGCGAAGGCGTGAAGGTTTACGCCAACTGGCCAACGATTCCACAGTTATACGTCAACGGCGAGTTCGTCGGCGGTAGCGACATCATGATGGAGATGTTCCAGGCCGGCGAGCTACAGACCCTGGTCGAGCCGTACAAAAACTAAGGCCCGTGGTTCGTGCGTCGCCAGCCCCCGAGGTGCTGGTGACCGCAGGCCTGATTTACCCCAGTCGTTTTTTGGCGCGCTCGACGGCGGCTTTGACCTGAGCGGGGGCTGTGCCGCCGATATGGTTGCGGGCGGCCAGTGAGCCGTCGACAGTGAGCGCGCTGACGACATCGGATCCGATGAGCGACGAAAACGCTTGTAGTTCGCTTAGCGTCAGATCCGCCAGATCCACACCTTTCTTTTCTGCTGCCTTAACGGCCAGGCCCACGACTTCGTGCGCTTCACGGAAAGGTAGCCCCTTGCGTACCAGATAGTCGGCCAGATCGGTCGCGGTGGCGTAGCCTTGTAGCAGGGCGTTGGCCATCGGCTCCGGGCGTACGGTGATACCCGGCACCAGATCGACGAAGATACGCAACGTGTCGGTCAGTGTATCGACAGCGTCAAACAAAGGCTCCTTATCTTCCTGGTTATCCTTGTTGTAGGCGAGCGGTTGTCCCTTCATCAGGACAAGCAGGGTATTGAGGTCACCAATAACGCGACCAGTCTTGCCCCGGGCCAGTTCAGGGACATCCGGATTTTTCTTTTGCGGCATGATCGACGAGCCGGTACAGAAACGATCCGCCAGCATGACAAAGCCAAAGCGCGGTGTCATCCAGAGCACCAGTTCTTCCGAGAAGCGCGACAGGTGAATCATAGCCAGCGCTGCAGCAGCGCAGAATTCAATGGCGAAATCGCGATCCGAGACGGCGTCCAGCGAGTTTTCGCAGACGGCTTCAAAGCCGAGTTGCTCGGCGACGAAGTGACGATCGATCGGGTAGGTGGTGCCGGCCAAGGCGGCGCTGCCCAACGGCAGGCGGTTCACGCGGCGGCGTAAGTCGGTCAGGCGCTCGGCATCGCGCGCCAGCATTTCGACATAGGCCATCAGATGGTGGCCGAAGGTGACGGGTTGGGCGACCTGCAGGTGCGTAAAGCCCGGCATCGGTGTCGCGGCATGTTGCTCGGCAAGCGTGACCAGTGCCAGCTGTAGACGCTTGAAGAGTTCGATCAGGATGTCGATGCTGTCACGCAGCCAGAGTCGGATATCGGTCGCGACCTGGTCGTTACGCGAACGCCCCGTATGGAGGCGCTTGCCGGCGTCGCCGACCAGGCTGGTCAGACGATGCTCGATATTCAGGTGCACATCTTCCAGATCCAGCGACCAGGTGAATTCGCCCCGTTCCAATTCGCCCAGAATTTGCGCCATCCCGCGTTCGATATCGGCCAGATCCTGCGCGCTGATGATCTGCTGTTTGGCCAGCATGCGGGCATGCGCCAGCGAGCCCCGGATGTCTTGTTGCCACAGGCGCTGATCGAAATCGACCGAGGCGGTATAGCGCTTGACGAGTTCCGACATCGGTTCGTCAAAGCGGCCAGCCCAGGTATAGGGCGTGGAGGCAGGGGTCTTTTCGTTGGCGGACATGGCAGAAGAGAGTCTAGTGGCTACAAAGCCCACATTATAAGGGAGTCCGCGTGCTAGCATTACATTCATTGAGGGTAATCGTGCCCTTTGCTTTTGTGAAATCGTTTTATGCCAGCCCCATTGATTATCGCCTCTAGAGAATCGCGCCTTGCCATGTGGCAGGCAGAACATGTGCAACGCCTTTTGCAGGCGCAAAATCCAACGCGTGATGTGCAGATTCTGGGTATGACAACCCGCGGCGATCAGATTCTTGACCGCCCCCTAGCAGCTATTGGTGGCAAGGGTCTGTTTATTAAAGAGCTCGAGGTGGCGATGGC
>CALKUR010000016.1 GCA_937996725.1 uncultured Dechloromonas sp.
CCGCCAGGCTCCCCATACGAAAACCCCATCCCTCTCAACAGAGGGGTGGGGTTTTATACTTTGCGCGCTTGAAAATCCTGTCGCTATTATTCATCGATGCGCTTGTTTGCGCTGGTAGAATGATGCGTGGCGGGTCTCCTCGCATTGTTAGGTCGTGAATCGGGTCAGGTCCGGAAGGAAGCAGCCACAGCGACTAAGGCAAGTGCCGGGGGTCGGGCTCGCCACCTTAATTTCCCGGCATCCTACACATGAGCTACCAGGTCCTCGCGCGCAAGTGGCGCCCGAAAACATTCGATTCCCTGGTGGGCCAGGATGCCGTTGTGCGCGCATTGACGCATGCATTAGACGCGAACCGCCTGCACCACGCCTATCTGCTGACGGGAACTCGCGGTGTTGGCAAAACCACTATTGCTCGGATTTTGGCCAAGGCTTTGAACTGTGAGCAGGGTGTATCGTCCACGCCCTGCGGCGTTTGTTCCGCGTGCCAGCAGATTGATGCCGGGCGATTTGTTGACTATATTGAAATGGATGCCGCCTCAAACCGCGGTGTCGATGAAATGGTTCAGCTGCTGGAACAGGCCACCTTCCTGCCCAGTGTTGGCCGGTACAAGGTGTACATGATCGACGAAGTTCATCAGCTGACTTCGCATGCCTTCAATGCCATGTTGAAGACGCTGGAAGAACCGCCGGCGCATGTTAAATTTATTCTCGCGACTACCGATCCCCAGAAGATTTTGGTGACGGTGTTGTCGCGCTGCCTACAGTTCAATTTGCGCCAGATTTCGCCGACCCAATTGTCGTCGCATTTGTCGCATGTGTTGGCTGGTGAGGGGATCCCGGCCGATGGCAAGGCCTTAGAGCTCATTGCCCGCGCCGCCGGCGGCAGCGTTCGCGATGCGCTGTCTTTACTGGATCAGGCGATTGCTCATGGTGCCGGTTCGGTACAGGGGGATCAGGTAGGGCAAATGCTCGGCACCTCGAATCTGTCCCGAATGTTGTCAATGCTCGCGTCTTTAATTCATGGCGACGTTAATGCTGTTCGCGAGCAGACGCACCAGATGGCTGAGGCAACACTGTCATTTGAATCGGCCCTGGATGATCTTGCGCGACTGGCGGTTGCACTGCAATTAATGCAGTTTGATGCAGCCGATGGCGCACAGGAGTTCTCTTCTTTGGCCGAAGATGATGCGCGCCAGTTACTAGAACTCGCAGCCCAGTGCTCGCGTCCCTATGCACAGTTAATCTACCAGGTGGCGACGCGTGCCCGTGCCGATCTCCGCTTGGCACCGGATCCTGCCCATGGCTTCATGATGGCGATGTTGCGTTTGCTAACCGTTCACCCTGGGAACGCAGCAACGGCACAGCCAATGGTGCTAGACAGTGTTGAGACTTTGCGGCCGGCGGCCACACCATCTGTCGCTGCCCCGGTACAACGTGCCGCACAACCCACCCACGAATCAGCGCAGCAGCCTCCGGAAGCAGTGCCGCAGATAGTGCAGAAGTCGCAGTCTGCAGCCTTTAACCCGGAAGCCTGGCCACAGTTGGTCGACCAATTGGGTCTGAAAGGCATGACGCGCGAGCTGGCGCAACATAGTGCCTGCCAGTCTTTAGCCGATGGCTTGCTCGTCCTGAACTTACCGGCAACGCATCGACAATTGCAGATGCCCGCTTCCGAGCAACGGCTCGCGCAAGCGCTGTCGGAAAAAATGGGGGCACCGATCCGAGTGCGTTTCGATATTGTTGAACAGGTGGGCGTCACCGCTGCCGTGCTCAAGCAGGAAGCCGCTGTGGAACGCATGAACAATGCCGTCGCCGCGATCGAGAGCGATCCGGTCGTGCAGGAAATGATTGATGTATTTGATGCGAAATTGATTGATGGTTCGATCCGTCCTTTGGCGGGTTGAGTCGTCCATCGCTTGTGAAACAGGGAGTATGACAATGCGTGGTATGGGCGGTATGGGTGGTTTGGGCAATCTGATGAAACAGGCCCAGCAAATGCAGGAACGGATGAAACAGGCCCAGGCGGAACTGGCCACGGTGGAAGTCGAAGGACAGGCCGGTTCCGGCATTGTCAAAGTGGTGATGACCTGTGCGCATGCCGTACGTCGCATTACGATCGATCCAGCGGCAATGGATGATCGCGAAATGCTGGAAGACCTCGTGGCCGCCGCCGTGAATGATGCCGTGCGCCGGGTGGAAGAAACGTCCCAAAGCAAGATGTCGGGTTTCACGGCAGGCATGAACTTGCCGCCGGGTTTCAAACTGCCTTTCTAATCGACCGTGTCGGCCACACTTGAAAGTTTGATCGAGGCGCTACGCTGCTTGCCCGGTGTCGGCCCGAAATCGGCACAACGCATGGCCTATCACCTCTTGCAGCATGACCGCGAGGGGGCAGCGCGCCTGGCTTTTGCCGTCGATTCGGCGATTAAGCGGATCCAGCATTGCGAGCGTTGCAATACTTATACGGAAACCCCCGTATGTGAGCGCTGCCAGTCTGATCGCCGGGATGCCTCGGTGCTTTGCGTCGTCGAATCCCCGGTCGACCTGAATATGATCGAGCAGACCCAGGCCTATAACGGCCTGTATTTTGTACTCATGGGCCGGATTTCGCCGCTGGATGGGCTCGGGCCGCGCAATTTGCGTTTAGACCAGCTGGTAGCCCGAGCCGGGGATGGCATCGTTCGGGAGGTGATCCTGGCGACTAATTTCACCAATGAAGGTGAGGCAACGGCCCATTTTGTCAGCGAAATGCTGAAAAAACAGGGGCTCAAGGTTTCCCGAATCGCCCGCGGGGTTCCCGTGGGCGGGGAGTTGGAGTTCGTGGATAGCGGTACCCTGGCGCAGGCGCTGAGAGAGCGCCGACGGGTAGAATCCTGAATTGTCTTTGCGTATAATCTTAAAAATTGATTAAGTCTGAACACTCTGGGGACAGATCCATGAGCATTGAGCAGAAAGTAGATCCTAGCCGTCGCCGGTTACTCGTAACCACCGCGGCGATTGGGGGTGTGGGGGCGGTCGCCGCTCTGGTGCCTTTCGTCAGCAGCTTGCTGCCTTCTGCACGTGCTCGTGCGGCAGGTGCGCCGGTCGAGGCTGATATCAGCAAGCTCGAACCCGGTCAAATGATGGTCGTGGAATGGCGCGGCAAGCCTGTGTGGATTCTCAACCGCACCCCGGAAATGCTCGGCACGCTGCCGAAGCTCAACGAGGCCGTGGCGGATCCGAATTCCGAAAAACCGCAACAGCCCGAATACTGCAAAAACGAACACCGCTCGATCAAAGACAATATCTGGATCGCGATTGGTATCTGCACCCACTTGGGTTGCTCGCCGTCCTCGAAGTTCTCCGAAGGTGCCTCGCAAGGCATGCCGGGCGACTGGCTCGGTGGCTTCCTGTGCCCCTGCCACGGTTCGACCTTTGATCTGGCTGGCCGCGTCTTCAAAGACAAGCCGGCACCGACCAACCTCGAAATTCCGCCGCACGCCTATCTGAGCGATACCCGCCTGATCATCGGCGAAAGCAAAGGAGCCTGACGATGGCCAGCAACAAGCACTTTGAAAAGTACAAGTCCGACGGTAGCGTAGGCGGCAATGTTCTGGAATGGATTGACGCACGTTTCCCGCTGACGTCGACCATTAAGGGTCACCTGACCGAATACTACGCACCGAAGAACTTCAACTTCTGGTACTTCTTTGGTTCGCTGGCACTACTGGTGCTGGTGATTCAGATCGTCACTGGTATTTTCCTGGTCATGAACTACAAGCCGGATGCCAACCTGAACGAAAGCGGTATTCCGATCGCATTTGCCAGTGTGGAATACATCATGCGCGATGTGCCGGGTGGCTGGCTAATCCGTTACCTGCACTCGACAGGTGCCTCGGCCTTCTTCGTCGTGGTCTATCTGCATATGTTCCGTGGGCTGCTGTACGGTTCGTACCGAAAGCCACGCGAGTTGCTGTGGGTCTTTGGCACGTTGATCTTCCTGTGCCTGATGGCTGAAGCCTTCATGGGCTACCTGCTGCCGTGGGGTCAGATGTCGTTCTGGGGGGCTCAGGTGATCATTAACCTGTTCGGCGCAATCCCGGTCATCGGTCCGGATCTGTCGACCCTGATCCGTGGTGACTTCGTGGTCGGCGATGCGACCCTGAACCGCTTCTTCTCGCTGCACGTGATCGCGGTACCGTTGATCCTGATCGGTCTAGTGGCTGCTCACTTAGTGGCGCTGCACGAAGTCGGTTCGAACAACCCGGATGGTATCGAGATCAAGGAAAAACTGGATGCCAACGGTCATCCGCTGGACGGTATTCCGTTCCACCCGTACTACACGGTGAAAGATATCGCCGGTGTGGTCGCCTTCCTGTTCGTGTTCTCGATCGTGGTGTTCTTTGCACCGGAAGGTGGCGGTTACTTCCTGGAGTACAACAACTTCTTCCAGGCAGATCCGCTGAAAACCCCGCCGCATATCGCGCCGGTTTGGTACTTCACCCCGTTCTACTCGGTGTTGCGCGCCATCGTTTGGCCTATTCTGGGTATCGATGCCAAGTTTTGGGGTGTGGTCGGCATGGGCGCATCCGTCGTCATCATCGCCTTCCTGCCTTGGCTGGATCGTAGCCCGGTGAAATCGATTCGCTACCGCGGCCCGATCTTCAAGACCGCGTTGACCGTGTTCGTGATCGCCTTCTTTATTCTGGGTTACCTCGGCACCCAACCACCGTCGTACTGGGGTGAGAAGATTTCTCAGGTTTGCACAGTCATTTATTTCGGCTTCTTCTTGGCCATGCCTTGGTACTCGAAGATCGATAAATACACCATTCCGCCTGAGCGCGTGACCGGCTAACGGGAAAGCAATCATGAAAATCAAAACGCTTATTGCCGCAGTACTGATGGTTCCCGCGCTGGCCTTTGCCAGTGGTGATGTTCACCTAGACAAGGCACCGAATCTGCAAGGCGACAACGCCGCGCTGCAAAATGGTGCCAAGTTGTTCGTGAACTATTGCCAGGGTTGTCACGGCGCATCGTTCATCCGTTATGAGAAGCTGCAGGAAATCGGTCTGACCGAGCAGCAGATCAAAGATAACCTCATGTTCACCGGCGACAAGATCGGCGACACGATGAAGATCGCCGCGCGTCCGGACGAACAGAAAAAATGGTTCGGTGTCGTGCCGCCAGACCTAACGCTTGAAGCCCGCGCCCGTGCTTCCGAAGCCGGCAGCGGTGCCGACTGGATCTATACGTATCTGCGTAGCTTCTACAAAGACGACCTGCGCCCGACCGGCTGGAACAACGTGGTTTTCCCGAACGTTGGCATGCCGAACGTACTGTGGCAGCTGCAAGGCGTACAGGTTCTGGAAACCAGCACCGATGACAAGGGTGTCGAGCACAAGAAGCTGGTGTTGGCCGAACCGGGTCAGCTGACGCCGGAACAGTTCGACAAGCAAATTGCCGATCTGACGGCCTTCATCGTCTGGATGGGTGAGCCGGGTGCCGGTTACCGCAAGACTATTGGCTTTGGCGTTCTGGCCTTCCTGGCAGTTCTTTTCGTGGCAGCTTATGCCCTGAAGAAGAACTACTGGAAAGACATTCACTAAGTATTAAAACGATAGCGTCTTTTTGACGCTGCAAGGGTCGGGGTCGACGAGGTTCGATCCCGATCTTTTTTGGAGGATCTAGATCATGATGCATCTGTACTCGGGAACCGTTTGCCCGTTCAGCCACCGTTGCCGGATTGTGCTGTTCGAGAAGGGCATGGACTTCGAGATCCATGACATCGACCTAATGAACAAGCCAGAGGATCTGGCAGTGATGAACCCGCATAACCGTGTGCCGGTATTGGTTGAGCGCGATCTGATTCTTTATGAGCCGAACATCATCAATGAATACATCGATGAGCGTTTCCCGCATCCGCAACTCATGCCGCCTGATCCGGTGCAGCGTGCCCAGGCGCGTCAGCTGCTGAACGGCATGGAGCGTGAAATCTTCGCGTTTATCGATCCGATAGAACGTAAGCTGAAGACGGCCGATAAGGCGCGTAGCGAAATTCGCGACCGCCTGATCGAAATCGCGCCGATCTTCAACAAGCAGAAGTATCTGCTGGGTGATGAATTCTCCATGCTGGACGTGGCGATTGCACCGCTGCTATGGCGTCTGGATCATTACGATATCGCTTTGCCGAAGTCGGCGGCGCCGCTGTTCAAATACGCCGAGCGTATTTTCAGCCGCCAGGGGTTCATTGATTCGATGACCCCGCAAGAAAAGATCATGCGTAAGTAAGGTGCACCTTGCTCTCTAGCAAGCCCTATCTGATCCGGGCATTGTGGTCATGGTGCTGTGATGCCGGGTTTACCCCGTACCTATCGCTGTTTGTCGACGAGCAGTGCCGGGTGCCGCTGGAGTATGTGCAAGACGGCACGTTGACGCTGAATCTGAGTCCGGGTGCCACAGGAGCGCTAGACATTGGCAACGAGTGGATTACCCTCTCGGCCCGTTTTGGCGGCATGTCGCGCGAACTGATTTTCCCCGTAGGTGCAGTTACTGGTATCTTTGCCCGCGAAAATGGTGCGGGGATGGAGTTTGCCTACGAACCTTCAGTCGTGAGCGAGGTGCCTACTGAGCATCCGGCGCAGGCTGCGCCATCCGATGAGCCATCACCGCCAACACGTCCAGCCAAGCCCCATTTACATCGGGTCAAATAAGCGAGACCTCTCATGAATAAGGCGCTGATACTTTTCGCTCATGGCGCCCGCGATCCTGAATGGGCGCGGCCCGTTCAAGCGGTTGCCAAACGCCTACAGACCGAAAACCCGGATCTTCCTATTGCGATCGCGTTTCTGGAGTTCATGTCGCCAACCCTACAGGATGCCGTTGCCGCGATGACAGAGCGGGCTGTAGATCAGCCACTACAGATCGATATCCTGCCGTTCTTTATCGCGCAGGGCGGGCATTTGCGACAAGAGGTGCCCGCCATGCTGGACCAGATTCGTCAGCGCTATAACAATCTACAAATCAGGCTACTACCACCCCTAGGGGAACTGCCATCCGTGCAGGATGCGATTGCAGCAGCGATCAGTCGGCTGATTTAGGTTGAATCACCAGGCTGGCTACCATAGTTGTGACCAGGAGCATCAGCACAATTCCGAGTGAAATGCCCACGGGAATGTGATAGAAATCCACGATCAGCATCTTGGTACCGATAAAGGCCAGAATCGCGGCCAGACCGAATTTAAGTAGATGAAACCGTTCGGCCATGCCGGCCAGCATGAAGTACAGTGCGCGTAAGCCTAGTACAGCGAAGATATTTGAGCTCATCACAATGTAGGGGTCATCCGTCACGGCAAAAATGGCCGGAATCGAGTCCACCGCAAACATCACGTCCGTCACCCCAATCAGTGCAACGACCAGAAAGAGTGGTGTAAAGACACGTACCTTGTCTTTGATCACGTAAAGGGCGCTACCATGGTACTCGTGTGACACGGTCAAATGCCTGCGCATCCACTTCAGTAAGCCGTTGTTTTCTAGGTCATGCACTTCTTCATCGGCGACGACCATTTTGATGCCTGTATACAGCAGGAACACACCAAAAAGATACATCACCCAGCTGAAGTGACTGATCAACCAGGCACCGATGAGAATTAACAGGATGCGCAGCACGATAGCGGCAATGATGCCGATCATCAGCGCTTTTTTCTGTTGCGCGAGAGGTACGTGAAACGTTGTGAACAGCATCAGGAAGACGAACAGGTTATCGACCGACAGTGATTTTTCAATCAGATAGCCGGTCAAAAACTCACCCGCCTTCACGTTGGCCAAGGCGCGTCCCTCTGTCAGGTCCAACGACAGCCAAAGCCCGGCACAGAAGACCATAGCGAGGGCCACCCAGAGCAGCGACCAGCGCAGGGCATCCCGAAACCCGATGACCCGGTTGCCCTGACGACGCAGCGACATGAAGTCTCCGCCCAGCGCGGCAGCGACAAAAACCAGGAGCGCCGACCAGGCAAAAGGCGAATTAATGTGGGGGATGAGCATTTCGTGCATGATGGGGCGGGTACTCGTGGCAAAATACAAAGATTGGTCAGCATTGTGCCATGACTACGCTCCTCAACGCTGCTCCGTTCACCTACGAAAAACCTATGACAGAACTTCAATTTGCCATCGTCCCGGTGACGCCTTTTGCTCAAAATTGCACCTTGCTCTGGGATGAAACCAGCAAGCGTGGTGCGGTAGTCGACCCGGGTGGTGATATTGATCGACTGGTGGCTGAAATCGACAAGCGTGGGATTCGTATCGAGAAGATTTTGATCACCCATGGCCATATCGACCATGCGGGTGGGGCAGCCGATTTGGCCCGACGTCTCAATGTGCCCATTGAAGGGCCCCAGCAAGAAGACGCTTTCTGGATCCAGGGTATGCCCGCGCAATCCAAGCAGTTTGGTTTTCCCCACGTCGAAGCATTTGAGCCGGATCGCTGGTTAAGCGATGGCGACACCGTGACTGTAGCTGATCAGACGTTATCCGTGATTCATTGCCCGGGTCATACGCCGGGGCACGTGTGTTTCTATCATGAGCCCACCCGCCTGGCGTTGGTCGGTGACGTGCTATTCCAGCAATCGATCGGTCGAACGGACTTCCCTCGTGGCAATCATCAGCAGTTGATCAGTTCGATTCGAGAAAAGCTGTTTCCGCTGGGTGATGATGTACGTTTCGTGCCGGGCCATGGCCCAATGTCGACCTTTGGCGACGAACGCATCGATAATCCCTACGTTGCAGACGGGCAGCGCTAGATTCTGTGGCTAAAATCCGTTCATGATCAGCAATGAACATGTTGGTTGCGCCGCGTCATGGGCGGCGGACGGCCTCTGTTAGAATAGAGCCTCAAACCCGATGCAGGATGATGTGCCGATGAAAACGACGTTTCTCGACTTTGAGCAGCCGATCGCCGAACTGGAAAACAAGATCGATGAACTCCGCGCAATGCAGGAGGAATCGGGTGTCGATATTTCCGAAGAAGTTGAGCGCCTCGCGGAGAAAAGCCGCAGCCTGTCTCATGACATCTATGCCAAGCTTAGCCCCTGGCAAAGCGCTCAGGTGGCCCGTCACCCACAGCGTCCCTACACGCTGGATTACGTTCAGAACATATTTACCGATTTTCACGAGCTGCATGGCGACCGCGCTTTTGCAGACGATACCGCCATCGTGGGTGGTCTGGCGCGCCTGAATGGCGAGCCCTGTGTCGTCATTGGTCACCAGAAAGGCCGCGACACCAAAGAAAAAATCTATCGCAACTTCGGCATGCCCCGTCCGGAAGGCTATCGCAAGGCGCTGCGCCTGATGAAGCTGGCCGAAAAATTCGGTTTGCCGGTGTTTACCTTTGTCGATACCCCGGGCGCATATCCCGGTATTGGGGCCGAAGAGCGCGGCCAGTCGGAGGCCATTGGCCGCAACCTGTTGGTTATGGCGGAACTCAAAACACCGATTATCGTCACGGTCATCGGTGAGGGTGGTTCGGGCGGTGCGTTGGCCATCGCTGTGGGCGATGAAGTGCTCATGTTGCAACATTCCACCTACTCGGTGATCTCACCCGAAGGTTGTGCCACCATTCTGTGGAAGAGTGCCGAGAAAGCCTCTGAAGCGGCCGAGATCATGGGCATTACGGCCGCCCGTTTGAAGGGTCTGGGCTTAATCGATCAGGTTGTTGAAGAAACGCCGGGTGGCGCACATCGCGATGTGGTCGGGATGGCCAAAAATCTGAAACAGGCGCTGGAACAGGCGCTGAAACGTGTCGATGGCCTGGATCATGACGCGCTGGTGCGTCGACGCATCGATCGCCTGATGTCCTACGGCGCGTTTGACACCGTCAGCACCTGAGCAACGCCGATCCGGTTGACGGTATGACAACCGGCCTGGACCCCATTCTCGCAGCAGTCCGCCACGCGCCCGGTATCGATTGGGGCGCCAACAGTCACGTCTGCCTAGCCTTGTCCGGCGGACTGGATTCGGTGGTGCTGCTACATGCATTGGTGCGGTTGCGGACAGAAGCCCCGTTTCAATTATCGGCAATTCATGTGCATCATGGCTTGTCGCCAAATGCCGATGCCTGGGCCGCTTTTTGTCGCGCCCTTTGCGAAGCATTAGCGGTGCCCTGCGAGGTCGTTCGTCTTGAATTGCCAGAAACCTCCGGAAAAGGGCTCGAGCGGGTCGCACGCGAAGCACGTTATGAGGCCTTTGCTACAGCGCCCGGAGACACCCTCTGTCTGGCGCATCACCAGAATGATCGGGCAGAAACCTTGCTACTGAATCTCTTTCGGGGGGCGGGCGCTACGGGGCTGGGCGGCGTGCCGGATGTGCGCAAACTCGGGCAGAAGCACCTGATTCGACCATTCATCGATATCCCGCGGTTGGCTTTGGAAGCCTGGGCGAGCGTGCACCAGTTGCGCTGGATCGAAGACGAAAGCAACCAGAATCTCGCCTTCCGGCGGAACTATGTACGTCATCGAATCCTGCCGGCCGTGACGGCGATGTATCCGGGAGCGGTCGGCATCCTGGCGCGCACGTCGGCACAGATGATGGAACAGGCAGGATTGCTGGATCGCTTGGCTGAAAGCGACGCGCGGGGTTGCCGTGACCAGGATGGGTTGTTGTCGGTCACCCTGTTACAGCAACTGCCTGAGCCGGCCGTGCGCAATATTCTGCGCCACAGCTTCGCCAAGGCGGGCGTCCAGATTCCCGCAGCACGACGCCTATACGCGCTCTCGGCGCAGTTGCTCACTGCGCAATCCGATACCGAAGCTTTGGTGCGCATGGGATCGATAGGCGTGCACGTCTGGCGTGACCGAATCTGGTTGGATCCAGCGATGGATCAACGCTGCCCCGGTGAGTACGCACTTCAAAGCGGCTCAGTCGCCTGGCCGGATGGTCAGCTTGAAATTGTCGGCGCTTATGCGGCCGAGCGTGTCTTGCATGTCGCCCCCTTAGGGCATGGTCAACGTTTTCACCCGACAGGGCGCTGCCGTGACCGAGTCAGTGAATTACTCAGAGCTCAGGGTGTGCCGCCTTGGGTGCGGCCCAGGTTGCCTGGGCTTTGGTTAGATAAAACGCTGCTTTGGTTGCCTGGGCTTGGTTGGGCTTCCGATGTTCACCAATTTATAAATTCTGTTTTTGACGAACCGTCGTGGCAGGAAACCCCCGCTTTGCGCCTTTAGTGGTTGTTCGGATTCTGACGATCCGGAAGAAAAAACCTAATGATTCCGGAATTTCGGAAAAGGCGTTGATCTTACGCGGCGCCGCACCATTCAAACCGTCTTTGAAATCAATGCATTAGATGTTTATATTTCGTGAGATTAAGTTGGCATGGGGATTGCTAAATATGGTGTAATGAACATGCGCACAGCGATGTCATTACGATAAAAGCGCAATACAAACCAAAGGAGCGTAGGAATGAAAAAGATGAAACTGCTGGTGGCTTCGCTGCTGGCTGCTTGTTCGACCTGGGCCGTAGCGCAACAGCCGATTGTGATTAAGTTCAGCCATGTGGTGGCAAACGATACGCCGAAGGGTCTTGCCGCCGAGTACTTCAAGAAGAAGGCAGAGGAGTACACCAAGGGCAAGGTCAAGGTAGAGGTTTACGCAAACAGTACCCTTTACAAAGATAAAGAAGAGATCGAAGCGCTGCAGCTCGGAGCTGTCCAGATGCTCGCGCCGTCGTTGGCTAAGTTTGGCCCATTGGGCGTCAAAGATTTCGAATTGTTCGATCTGCCATATATCTTTGATAACTACGACCAATTGCATAAAATCACGCAAGGCCCGGTTGGAAAGTCAATTCTGGCCAAGCTCGAACCCAAGGGTATTCGTGGCCTGGCTTACTGGGATAACGGGTTTAAGTCTTTTTCGGCTAATACACCAATCAAGCTGCCATCGGATCTAAAAGGCAAGAAGATGCGTATTCAGTCCTCCAAGGTTTTGGAGGCCGAAATACGTGCGCTAGGTGCTTTGCCGCAAGTCCTGGCGTTCTCGGAGGTCTACCAGGCACTGCAAACAGGCGTGGTAGATGGCACCGAGAACCCTATCTCCAATCTTTACACTCAGAAAATATTTGAAGTGCAGAAGCATCTGGCTATGACGGAGCATGGCTATCTCGGCTATGCCGTGATTGTGAACAAGAAGTTCTGGGATGGTCTGCCGTCAGATGTACGTGAGCAGTTGGAAAAGGCCATAGCCGATTCCAGCATGTTTGCTAACCGTATCGCTAAGCATCAGAACGATCAGGATCTCGAGAAGGTGAAAAAGTCTGGCCGCACAGCAGTTTATTATCCGACGCCGGCTGAGCACGATGCCTTCAAGAAGGCTCTCCTGCCGGTGCACAAGGAAATGGCACCGCGTATTGGGCCAGAGTTGTTGCAACAGGTCTATGCAGAGCTCGCTGCGCCCGTTAAGACGGGTGGCAAAGGCGCTAAAAAGTAACTGGTATTGGGAACCCGTCGCTCGGATTTAACCGGGCGACGCCTCCGGGGATTGATATGAAATTTTTAGATCGACTTGAAGAGTGGCTGATTGCCTTCTTGATCGGTGGCGCAACGCTGCTGATTTTTGCTGCAGTGGCCCACCGTTATTTGTCGGGCCTTAGCATTCCTGGCTTGCAGGACTGGATGCTCAGCATCAACATGAGCTGGGCCCAGGAGCTGTGCATCATCATGTTCGTGTGGATGGCGAAATTTGGTGCGGCCTATGGTGTGCGTACCGGTATCCATGTGGGGGTTGATGTCGTCATCAACCGCATGGACGAAGCTATGCACCGCCGCTTCATTACTTTTGGCCTGCTGGCCGGTGCGTTTTTTACCGGCTCGATTGCCTACTTGGGTGGCCACTTCGTCTGGGAAAATGGCGCGCACTATGCCTTCTATCACACGCTCGGCCTAGATGTCGGTGATGTGCCGGAGGGTCCCACGACGCCCGATCTCGAGTGGCCGACCTGGATGGTCTATTCGGCAATTCCCCTCGGCTCCAGCCTGATGTGTTTCCGCTTCCTCCAGGTTGCCTACAACTACTGGCGTACTGGAGACCTACCGCACCATGACCACGGTCACGTGGACGGTATGGACGATCAACAGCCGTTGATGGGTGACATGCTGGCGCAAGGCGAAGAAACGGATCGACTCTACCAGGGCCAGTCTGAAGCTGAGTGGAAAAAGTCGCACAGCAAGACTCAAGATAAGCGGGGAGCATAACTATGAATGCCGCAATTATTTTCGGGCTATTGATTGCCCTAATGCTGACCGGGATGCCCATCTCGATTTCACTGGGTCTGACAGTGTTGACATTCATTGTCACGATGACACAAGTGCCACTGGAATCGGTCGCATTAAAGCTGTTTACCGGTATCGAGAAGTGGGAAATCATGGCCGTGCCGTTCTTTATTCTGGCCGGTAACTTCCTCACCCACGGTGGCGTGGCGCGGAAGATGATCAACTTCGCCACCTCGCTCGTTGGCCATTTCTATGGCGGCTTGGCGCTGGCGTCGATTCTAGCCTGTGCGATGTTTGCCTTGGTATGTGGCTCGAGTGTGGCCACGGTGGTGGCGATCGGTTCGATCGTGTTGCCTGCCATGGTCGCCAACGGTTATCCGATGCGATTCGGTGCTGGCGTCATTATCACGGCGGGTTCGCTCGGCATCCTGATGCTGCCGTCAATTCCGAAAGTGATCTACGCCATCTCCACCAACACCTCGATCGGTGCACTGTTTGTTGCAGGCTTGCTACCCGGCATCCTGCTCACGACGATGCTGTGCGGTGTCACTTGGTATCTGGCCAAGAAGAACAACTACCCTCGTTTGGCCAAAGCCACCTGGGGTGAGCGTTGGATGGCCTTCCGCAAGAGCGTGTGGGGCCTGTTGCTGGTCGTCATCATTGTCGGCGGCATCTACTCCGGTGCCTTCACGGCAACCGAAGCTGCAGCCATGGCGGCTGTGTACTCCTTCTTCGTCGCCATCTTTGTGTATAAAGATCTGACGATGAAGGATGTGCCAAAAGTGCTGCGGGACTCGGCCAATATGTCGGCGATGCTGCTGTACATCATCACCAACGCCGTGCTGTTCTCGTTCGTGTTGGCCAACGAAAACCTGCCGAACCGTCTGGCAGACTGGCTGCTAGGAATGGACCTGGGCCAAACCGGCTTCCTGTTCCTGGTCAACCTCGTGCTGCTGGCGGCCGGTAACTTTATGGAGCCATCGTCAATCATCCTGATCATGGCACCAATCTTCTTCCCGGCGGCTGTTCAGCTGGCGATCAATCCGGTGCACTTCGGTATCCTGATTGATGTCAACATGGAAGTCGGCTTGTGTCACCCACCCGTGGGTCTCAACCTCTACGTGGCATCCGGCATCTCAGGGCTGGGTATTACAGAACTCACTAAGGCAGTGATGCCTTGGCTGCTGACACTGGTGGTCTTCTTGGTCATCGTCACATACTGGCCATGGCTGACGCTGGTGCTACCGGATATGATGGGGATGTTGTAGTCCTCGGATCATGTCAATAAACCCGGCTTCGGCCGGGTTTTTTTCAGGAAGAAAATGATGGCTGTGGTTTCGTACTTTCTAGCCTTTATACTCGCGGTGCTTCTTGTTTACGTCCTGCGTTATTCAGGTCGTTTGCGTTTCCGGCTTGAAGAATCCTTTTCGGTATCCTCAGAGGATCTCGCATCCACTATTGCGGATCTCGATACGTGGATTCAATGGAATCCTTGGCAAGATCATGACGTGATAGTTTTGCCACAGGTCGAACGAGATGACGCAGGCAGACCTGTCTCATTTTCTTGGCAAAGCGAAAAAGCGGCAAAAATCCTAGTCGTTAATCGTGGCCCTTTGAGAAAGGGTTGCTTTGTTCAGCGGCTATACGGAAGCGCACCGTTTTCTTTTAAAGGAAATTTAACTTGGGTGATTGAGCCGGATGGGGAGCATGCGAAGCTGACGCTTTCATTCAAGGGGCGTGTTGGATTTGCGCAGAGGGCATTTGCTAAAACCGTGCAAAAAATGCTGTCATTGGACTTTAGTTACGCACTGAATAAGCTGGAGGACTATTTTGCCAATCAATCAGGCTCAGGCCAACGCAGCGGTTATCGGATTCAATATTCGGGGGCGTGTAGCGTAGCGGCTAGAGCGCTGGTTGCAAGGGAGTACGAAGGGGTCTCCAAGAACATCGGCCTTGCA
>CALKUR010000017.1 GCA_937996725.1 uncultured Dechloromonas sp.
GGAGTTCAGACGTGTGCTCTTCCGATCTCCAATCAAATGCGGAAGACCGATCGCCAATGCACCACGCCATGGGATGAATTTGAACTCGATGATGTCGTCCAGCTTGGTCATCGTCTCATCAGACTCTTCCCAATTGCGATAAAGACCAACGACCGTGTTGTCAATCTCATCGATCATCATGACATACGGAGCGAGCTTACCACCAGTGATCTCGTCTTCGTCTTCTTCGAGCCACGTGTACACGTGATAAACCCGGCGCAGACCGTCCGGATTTTCATCAGGCTGTTTGCCCTCAACCTTCTGATTAGCCTTTTCGGGTTTGGTGGGCTCCGGCTCCATCGTGGCGCGAACAAGCGAGATGTCGCGATACAAGCCCGATGAAATGCGGCGCTCGAATTCCTGCTGGGTGATGTCCTGCATTTCCGCTGCTCTCTGCGCAGTGTAGAAATTCGCAGCAGAGAACGGGATAATCATATTGTCGATCGGTATGAACTCGGCGCATGGGCGCTTCTTCTGCGAGTCGTACCAAATCTTCATGTACTGAGTGCCGCCGAGCGGGAGCTGAGTCAGCATCTGCTCCATTTCATCGCGAAATTCCTCGATCTGCTCGGTCAGCTGCCAGTTCATCCACTCTTTTTTGCGCTCAGCGATCTTGGATTTCTCCTCGTCCGCTTCGCCGATGATGTTGGTCTTTACCGGGCCATCGGGCGGGAACAGTTCTTTGATAGCGCGGGACATGAAGTCCACACAAGCTTCGGCCATCACCGGGTGCACAACACGAGAGGCACCCTGGAAATTCGCGCCACCCGGGGCGTCATTACCCAGACCAGTGCGCTTGATGCCTTCCTCGTATTGCTTGTCGCGATCCTCGCGTGATTCGCGGTCTTTGTCTACGAAATCCAGATAAGTGATGGTCAGCGAACCCAACACATTGAGCGGCAATTCGTCGGCCAAATTCTGGTAGAAATCCTCGTCATCATGCGGACCCGCATTTTCCAGCTTGACGATAGCCGATCCATCGGGCAGTTCTTCTACTTCCGAATCGTCGTGCATGAAATCTAGCGCGACTGTCATGCCCTCTTGATCCTCTGGGCCTTCCTCAGGTCCCATTTGCGGGATCGGCATAATATCGTCCATGTTTATCCTCTTCAATTACCGAAATAGTGCGCACGCAGCGCGTTGGTATCTACTGCACCGCCAGTGGCCATCTCGGGCGGCTTGTAATTCTTGATAGCGTCGAGCATATTGAGATCCGATTCCGGGTAATCGAACTCGTCACGACTGCGAGACATTCGGTTCCACCAATCAGCGTGCTCCTGTATGTTTTTAGGATCGAACGCGTAATTCTGTTCGGTTGCTAATTGGGAAAGTTCACCTTTCCGGATGTAATTGTTGCCAACCTTGACCAAATCAGTATAATCAAAATCACGAACAGTGGGAGCCCATTGACCAGAACGTACGAAATCCGCCACATAAGGCTGGTAGTCCTCGATAGGGGCCAGGTTGTTTTTGCCCTTGATCTGCATAATGCGAGGGCCCAGTGAATCTTGGTTAACCCAAAAACCAGCGCTTGGGTGACGTCCCCAACCACTTTCAATCGCTTGTTGATGGGCGGTCTTGTACGGCGTATTCAAATCTTTTGCGGCCCGTTCAAACTCCTCCGGGGTCATATCTTTGGCCCACTTGACCAATTCCGGATTATCTACTTCAGGCTTTGCTACTTCCACCGTCACATGGGCTTTACCCTTGGGGTCACGCAGCGAATACACCTTGACATCATTGGTCATCACATCTGGGCAGTAACCACCGACACAATGGTTCATGGCCTCGCCCTCGTTGGTCAAAGCTTTCTGGGTGATCTCTTCAATGTGGTGCTGCTGGTTGGCCCGATGGAGTGCCTGTTCCGGAGTAGCGCCAGAATTCACATACTGTTTGTATCTCTCGAATGCCTTCGGGGTGAGGTCCTCCGGGGTCTCGGCGGGCTTCGCCTTAAGTTCAACCCACTTATACCCGGATTTATACTCGCGATGCGTCGGGAGATGCTTCTTCGTCTGCTCTACGGCCTCACGCTCGCGTGCAGCTTCTTTTTCGAGACGGGCCTCATGCGTGCGACGCACGGCCTGTTCCATCGAAACCTTGGATAACTGCTCCGGGCGAATGCGGCCCGCTGCCAGATCCTCTTCCAGAGTGTCCACAACCCTCTGGAAATCCATGCCGCCCATTTCGGGTTGATGGATCAAAGTGCCGGGTTCCAATTTGTGGTACCAATCCGGCGTTTCGTATGGAAAGAGTGCTTCCTCAGTGAAGTCATTACCCGCAGGCATCGGGTCACCCACGGCGTAATCAGCCATCGTTTCGTACCGCCTGCCCTCGGGAGTAGTGGCCATACCCTCTTCCGGGAATCCGGCCTTCCTGCGTTGCATCTTCAGATATGCGGACGGTGTACCAAAAGCTTCAGAGATTTCAGTGTGGGTGATGCCTTGATCGGCCAGCTTGCGCACCGGGTCATCCGCCGTGCCCATGTCGCGCATCATATACTTGCGCAGCGGGCCTTCTGCCCATTTGTTGAGTGCTTGGGTTTGTTTAGCTATGTTACGAAGCTCTTCCAAACGGGCTAAATACTCGGGGGTGACCACACCGGGATCAGCCTTGGACAGGATATCAAAAGATTCATCCAACTGTTGGAGCCTGGACTCTGGGGTGTGCCCAGACACTGTGCGAAGGACCGAGTTATCCAGTTCGCTTTCGATCTTGTTGCCAACGGTCTGTGCACCCTTATGCTTGATTACGCGAGGGGCACCCGCCGCAGTAGCATGGGCGAATTCTTGCGCACCGTGCTTCAAGGCACCGGGAATCGCTTTGATTGCGCGGAGTGGGGCACCGGCCACCTGACTGGGTAGTGGGATGAATTCGCCAATGCTTTCGTATGGGGACCGCTTTTGACCCGGCAATGCTTCGGGTAGCACTTTGTCCCAATACTCCATGCCGTACGGGATGTCTTTGCTACCCATACCCTTGACGTTCAGCATGTTCAGGATATCAACTGGTGCGCCCAGCGTGGCCTTGGTCGATCCTCGTAGCGCACTGGCCCCCATGTCAAACAGAGCTTTCATCGGGGTGGTGATCGATTCGCCAATGTCGCGTGCCGCTTCGCCAACCGAAAATGGGAAAGGCTTTTGCTTGCCACCAGCACGGCCAAAATAATGATTGCGCTTGTCGTCCGACGAGTGAGCAGAGCCACCCTTGGCAAAACCGGGGAGTCGCTGACCACCACCCTGCAGAATCTCTTCTTTTGCCTCGGGTGCAATCTTGATTTTGTGGTAGGCCGGGACTTCATCGGCCAGGATTTGTTCGATGGTCACGCCCGGGATCTTGGATAGCGGGTTCAGGCCGTGCTCGACCACCTCGCGATCGTAGATCGACACGTAAGGATCGGCACTGGAACCACGCCCGAATCCGATCGTCTCGGCAGTCGGCAAGTACACCGTGTCGTGGCCTTGCTCCAATGCGTGCTGAACCGCTGCCTTGAATGCAGTGGCGTGCGCTTGGTGGAGCGGACCTTCCTGCTTGCGACCCTTTTGCACATCAGACTGTAGTTCCTCGATCAGGAACGAATTCGGGTCCAACTTGTGCGCAGACGGAGAATTGGTCGGCAGATGAGCAGCGGGAGCATTGCTGGTGCCACGGAAGTGCGACACCAAAACATCTTTGGATTCTGGGTAGTGGTTGTACTCGTATGGAGCATCCGGGTGTGAAATACCTTTTTCCACGTAACCCTCGGCATGCGGGTCGGTGGATAAACGCTGATATCGGCGGTATTGATACTCACCCGGATGCCCTTGTTCTGCCGCCATGTCGCGCAGATATTGGTACTCTTCGTCAATCAGGCTCGACATGTGTTCATCTCGGAATGCCAAAAACTGGATGTGGTTCAAATTGCCGTGCTTGTCCACTACACCGGCCAACTCCAACTTGTGACGAACTTCTGGGTCTAGCCTATTGATGGCACCTGATCCACTTTGATTGCGGGAGTATGCGCGGTACAAATCTTCCAATTGATGCGCGACGCGATCGCTATCACCAACATCCATGTAATTGCCAAACGTATTCCAAAAATCACCACGACTGTGAACATTGTCTTCGGCAATGTTCAGCAGATGATAATCGTCACTCTTGGCCGCATTTTTGAGATCAGTCAGGCTATACTGGGACGGCACGAATGCCTCTTCCACCGCTTGCTTGGTGACCACCGTGTTCGGGTCCATGGCCTTTAGCTGGGCCAGTGCCGACTGCTTGCCTTCCTTGGTCAGGCCCTGCATGCCGTGGATCTGCTTGATGAAGTCGCCCGCCTTTTGCTTTTCCGGGCCTTTCAGGTGGCCAGCAGTGACCGATGGGCGAAGGTTCAGACTGCCTAGAGGCTTGACCACCGATTTCGCAGCTTGGGCCGCAGGTTTTGCGGCTTGAATGACGGGTTTTACAGCTTTTGCCGCTTCAGCGGCTTCGGTCATTGCTCGGGCGATGGCGGCAAGGTTCGGCATTGGTCACACGGCGTATGGGTTGACTCGTGGCCGCTCATCATCGGCGTAGTCGTCGTATTCGGGCGGGGGATCGATGTTAATGAGTCCCATGTCGCGCAGCAAACGCAGGGCTTGCGACGTGGTATCTATTAAATCATCCCTTTCGCTCTCTGGGAAGGAGCAGATCTGGGATATAAGTTTTTCAGCCCAGTCCCGAGGCTGGCCCCGCTTAAGGGTTGACTCCGGCACGTAAACCCGTCCGCGCTCAATGATATTGGCAATGATCGCCAGTCGTTGGGTTTTGTCGGCACGCCCCGGGTTGTACCCGCGAACAGGCAGTCCGGCACGCTGCAAATCCTGGATAAGCGAAAGGCCAGACGCCTTTTCCTCGACGAGGATCTGGTCCACCCGCTTGCCCGGCTCGCCATAGATCGATTCGTACTCCTCGACCATTTTGC
>CALKUR010000018.1 GCA_937996725.1 uncultured Dechloromonas sp.
CTTCCGGCCAAAATCACCGGGCTAAATGCTTTTTGGGTGTCATAAGGCAAAGACTTATAAAGAAATGGATTTGCAGCAAATGGAAATTGGGCAACCAATATCGTATAGCCATCTGGAGCAGAGCGAGCAACAAAACTACTGCCAATAGTAGTGCCTGCCCCAGGCTTATTATCTACGACCACCGTTACACCCCAAGCATCACTGAGCTTCTTGCCAACTATGCGCCCTAAGGTGTCATTAAATCCCCCAGGAGGATAAGGAACAACTATTGTTATTGGCTTATCAGGATAAGATCCTCCGCCTTGAGCATAAGAAAACTTTCCAAACAATAAAGAAACACATACTAGTATTCCGGCGTAAAAATGAATTTTTTTAGATTGCATACTATCCCCCAATATCTTCATCAAACACTTACTCTCTCTATTAAACTATTTCGATCTGCAGCATCTTTTGAGTTTCCCTCTAAAACAATAGAGCCTCTTTCGACAACATAATGCCTGTCACACAAATGAATTGCCTTATGGATATTCTGCTCAATTAGAAGAATTGAGATTCCTTGCTTTTTTAACTTTTCCATTAGCTGAAAAATTTCGGCTACCACCATTGGGGCCAATCCCTCTGTAGGCTCATCAATCAACAGTAACTTCGGATTTCCAACCAAAACCCGCGCCATTGCCAACATCTGCTGTTCCCCACCGGATAACTTAGTGCCTGGACTATTCCGGCGCTCTTTAAGGTTGGGAAACATTTCATAGATTTCATCATCGGTCATGCCGCCACTAGCGACGATGGGTGCCAGTGTTAAATTTTCTTCCGTGGAAAGCGATGAGAAAATCGCACGCTCTTCTGGACAAAATCCCACGCCGTGATGGGCGATCTTATGCGTCGGCACATTGATAATCTCTGTGCCATTAAGCATGATCGAGCCGCTGCGGCGGCCAACGAGGCCCATAATCGATTTCAGGGTGGTCGATCTGCCCGAGCCATTCCGACCCAGCAGTGTTACGCACTCTCCCTTATCGACTTTCATGTCGATACCATGAAGGATATGAGACTCACCGTAATACGAATGCAGATCCGTGATACGGAGATACTCTGTTTTGCTTGCGGCACTATTCATCTTCTTCTCCGTCAGTGGTGTGCATCAGCCATGTCGTTCGACCCCACGTATGCTTCAAGAACCTGAGGGTTCTTAGATACGTCATCGTAGGACCCTTCGGCCAGAATGCTACCGCGGGTCAGCACTGTAATCCGGTCACAAAGATGTGACACCACCGACAAGTTATGCTCCACCATTAGGATGGTCCGGTTCGCGGATACTTTGCGAATTAGTTCAACCACACGAGCGATATCTTCCTGACCCATCCCCTGCGTTGGCTCGTCAAGGAGCATCATTTCAGGGTCAAGCGCCAGTGTCGTGGCAATCTCTAAAGCGCGCTTCCGACCATAAGGCATTTCAGCGGTAACCGTGGTAGCAAAGCTTTTAAGATCGACTGACTCTAGTAACGCCATCGCCTCATCATTGAGACAGTTCAGCGTTTTTTCCGATTTCCAGAACTGGAACTCCGTACCGAGCTTGCGCTGAAGACCAATCCGGACGTTCTCCATTGCAGTCAGATGGGGAAAGGTCGCTGAAATCTGAAAAGAGCGAATGAAGCCGCGGCGCGCCGTCACTGCGGGTGCTTCACGGGTAATGTCATCGCCTTTAAAAATGATTTTTCCAGACGTTGCCGGCAAGAACTTGGTAATCAGGTTAAAGACCGTAGTTTTGCCTGCACCGTTGGGGCCAATCAGCGCATGGATCGAACCTTTTTTAACCTTCAGGTTGACGTCCGATACTGCTGTAAAGCCTTTGAAGTCTTTACACAGATTTTGGGTTTCTAGAATGAATTCGCTCATGTCTCCTCCGGGTGTCTCGGGGTACTTTTATTTACATCGTTGAATAATTGGGACCGCCGCCGCCTTCAGGGACTGTCCAGTTGATGTTCTGGATCGGATCCTTGATATCGCAGGTCTTACAGTG
>CALKUR010000019.1 GCA_937996725.1 uncultured Dechloromonas sp.
GGCTATTCCAGAGTAGGATTGGGTAACGTATGAACGAGCGAATTAGATCATTAATGGTCGAGGCAATCATTGAATCAGATAGTGCCAATGACCCAGACGGAGACATTCATAGGATGTATATTCCGAATGTATTTGCTGAGAAATTTGCTCAAGCACTAGCTCGTGAATATGGTAATATCGTCCTTCATTATGCTGATGTAGACGAAGGTGTTGCTGTAGCAAATAAGCACTTTGGACTCTAGTATCTTCTCAAATAGTCCTTAACTTCAGGACTTCTTCCCCAGCGCCACCCATCAGGCAATTCGCGCTTTCGTCCTTCTTTTCCAGTAGTAGGACAATGACACCATGTAAGGCCAGTAACAGTAGAATTGCCCATTCTAGCAATACTAACAAGAGCCTTACTTATAGCAGACTTCCTAGAACCAAGAGCATTGCTAGCCTTCCCACGCTTAGCATTAGCCATCTTAGTCTTGGTATCAGTAGAGACAATCTTGCCAGTATTGGCAGCGCGAGAGGCCTCTACTAGCTTAGCCTTCTCTTCAGGGGTGAAGTATTTCCATCCCCATCTCGCCCTAGTAGTACATTCCTTTACTACCTCAGCGGCATTATATTGCTTCTTTAGCCGCTCAATTACAGGCTCATAATTGACGGAATCTTTGATTACAGCGACCTTTTCCCAACCACGTCCATGGTCAGTTGTAAAAAGTTTATCGCCTTTATCATGCGCTATAAGCGTTCTATCCCGTAAGTATACGTTTATCATTTTCCATATTTCCCAGTATCTTTTAATCCTAGTATATAGAATTTGGTATGTTTTAGTGGTTAACAAGCGTATATGCTTTTGCAGAATTATATACCCCGTCTTAAACTAGTATGCACAATATTACGCGGGGAAAATGGTAACGAAGATATAGATGCACATTATACACCCCCGTCTTAAACTTATATGCACATAGTATAAGGAAACAGGGCAACAGGTAGGAAAGTAGCACAAGCAGCCGTATATAACCGTGTGCAGGTATAGGCAGCGGTGGCTTTAAGCACTCACACCAATTGTGCTGCACAACACTAAGCAGTCACAGTATTTCGTACAGCAGAACACCGCACTAAGTCAACTGGGCAATTTGTGCTGCTGCCCAACTGCACACTTAACACTTTTGTTTCCAGTAATTGGGCAGCACATTCTGCCCACTAGCACAAATTAGCCATAGCCCAAAAGTGCCATGGATTACAGCCAAAAGTGCTAATCAAAAAGTGTCACTAGCACTAAAGTGCCATGGCACAAAATAGCCACCCCATGGCGAAAAAGTGCTACGTTTTGGGAGGTAGCTCAAAAGTGCTACTCGGTGGCGAAAAAGTGTCACTCAGCCAACAGGTAGCTAGAATTAGCCACTTGGTGGGCGATTTTTCGCGCATAGCTAATCCTACCCACAAGAGGGCACAAAAGTGTCACTGAATCAGAGTTAGCACATAATAGCCATGCGTGTTTTCCTCATGTAAAGTTTTCGACATCGCGATTATACCAGAACAAAGCTCACAGGTCAACAGCTCACAAATAAGCTTACGGTTTGGTTGGGCATTGTTGACATTTGTTTGGAATGGTGTACAATCGGTAGTGGGCAAAGCCTGAAGTTTGCGGAGAATTGCTGTTGTCCGCTCTCCACGTCCATCCCCAGTCTGCCTGTTCGAACGCATGCCCCTATTATACATGAATTTTGTGACTTGGCAACTGATTTTGGAATGTCCTTCAAATCTGTCCTGTATTTGTTGCCCATGTTGCCTGAATGTGAATTTGTGCTATACTGGGCGCATCACTTAACAGGAGAGCTATTATGGCAAAGATTTCACGAGAGCGTGCAGACGAGATTTTAGAGCAGTTAGATCAAATCAATGCAGACTTGCAAGCGGCAGACATGCTAGTGCATGCGAATACTGTAATGGGGCTGATTGACGATCTTGAAGATGATTTTACTGTTGCGGCCGCTGCGGAGAATCCATTCTTTCCACAATACACAAGCGTGAAGGAGTTTGTCGCTGCAGTGAATGAGCTGGGAGACATTTCCGATGCCTATTCTGTGTTCGAAAATTACTGCACGGAAGAATTGAAGCATCGAATCTATTTGCTCGGCGACATTTCGCCAGAGCCATTCCGTGCATCGATGTGGGCACTTGGATACAGCAATTATTGAGAAAAGTCAACAGCGCAAATAATGAGCTTACAAAACAGGCTGATATTATTTGCGCATGTTGCACAAATTTGAAATCTCACAGATAATTGACTCATCAATCAACAAAGGAGTTTAACATGATTGAAATCGCACCATCGCTTGCAACCGTTCACTCGGGAAATTTGCAAAAAGTTTTGTACGACAAACATCTAATCGCCGCGCTCGCCCGGCAATTGGTCGCGTCTTCTGCGGAGGGACATATCGAAATGATTTCCGATTTCCCCGGCGAATACAACACGTTCGCGGACGTCGATAAAGTGATGCAATATTCAAAAGACGCCGCTGCGGATATGTTTTCGGATTTTGTAACGGAATTCCGAGACGCCGTACACGCTGAAATCAAAAAAGTCAACATCGAAGTCCGTAAAGTGAATTTCACAAAAGAATTCGTCGATGATGTGTACGCTGTAATTACATAAAAGTCAACGGTTACTGAATGTCCTTCAAAATCAGAGGGACATTCGTTGACTGAGATTTTAAATGTGTTACAATGGGCACATCACAACAAGGAGTATCGAAATGGATGCAGAATTGGAAGAATTGATCGCTCTGTGCGAAGAACACGAATTGTACGAAAATCAGGAAAGTGAGTGGGATTATGCGTAATCAAGCAAGACGTGCATCTACACAGCTAATCGACATGGCCGAGATGGGAGTCGTTAGCTGGGAGAAACTGGCAAGAGATCTGCTCGAATGGATGATGGAATCCGATGTTGAGCGATTTGCGGAAATCAACGATTATTTCATTTCAACTGAAGAGGAGAGCGAAGATGCTTAAAATCGGAGAACGTGTACAAGTGGAGAATCTGGAAGGCGTGCACACAATCGTCGGCCACGGATTCTATGAGCAAGAGCATTTTGCAACGATTTCCCCTGCGTACATTGTGCGAATGGATCAAGGGCAGTGGACTGCTGATGGAAATGCATTCATCAACATCATCGTTGTCCACCCTGATAATGTGACGGAGGTTTGAGATGTTTGACAATCCGTACAAACACCCACATGGAACGATTTGCGTTGTGCGAGAAGTTCATGGAAAGCCAATCGCTCTCAGAGTGCTTCCTCAAGAGTATGGAACGAACTGGCCTGGTTGTTTCACCCTGCTTTTCTAAGAAAAGTCAACAGCTGAAATAATGAGCTTACAGAGCAGTTGGGTATTCAAAAAGTTGTTGCCCAACTCTCAAATTGCACAGATAATTGAGTCATCACAAACAAAGGAGTATATGATGACAGTAGCAGAATTGATTGAGCAGTTGAAGGAGATGAACCAAGATGCCGAAGTGCACTTTGCACATGGCAGCGGAGACTACTGGCGTACAGTCGTGGCTCCCAAAGTCGACATGGTTTCTGAAGGATATGTCAAGTACAGCGAATACCACCGGATGGATAAGATCGACGATGGCGACGAAATCGATGAGTCTGCACGGGAAGTCGTGATCTTGGAATAACAGTCTCTTTTAGTTGGGTATTCGTTGACCGATTGCCCAACTGAGATGAGAATTGAGACATCCAAACAAAGGAGTGAAACATGATCAACATGGACGAATTTGAAGAGCTGCTAAACGAGAATAAGGCAATCGCTGTTCTCGGCCGGAAGTTTGGGCAAGGGACTATCTTGCGCAAGTGCGACCCAATCGCCTTTCACGTCGAATATCATACCTACTGTGCTGCAGTAGAAGATGCGATTGAAGAGGAATTGGAGGCTGATCGTTTTGATGAGGCATTGAAGCTGCTCAACGGCTATGTCGCTGACGGCGTCGAATTTCCAGATGCATTTTTCAAAGTGACATCTCGTTTTCCTACCATAGAACAGGAGGAATTGCAACTGGCATATGACTCACAATAATTTGACCAAACCTGTTGCCCAATAGGGCAATCTCACAGACAATTGAATTTCACAAGTTTTTAATAGTGTTCAACCTCAAGGAGAAAACCATGAACGCAACTACCAAAGCCACCATCGCCCAAGCAACTGTGAAGGCCGCTGCAGCACCGAAAGCCGTCAAAGCGAAAGCTGAGAAGGTCGCTCAAGTGATCGTCGCAAAAGCCGCAGAAACAGCAAAAGCGAAAGTCGCTGCTAAAGCAAAAGCCCCTGCGAAAGCAGAAGTGAAAGCCCCAGCGAAGCCTGCCGTGAAAGCTAAAGCTGAGAAGCCTGCAGTGAAAGTCGAGAAGGCTGTCAAAGCCAAGCCCGCTGCGAAAGTCGATACCAAAAAAGTCACGAAAAAAGCACAAGCTCTGGAAATCATGTTGAAGAATCCAGAAGCTGGCCGTCAAAAGATCCTCGCGATGTTCGAGTCTAAGCTCGGGTTTTCGAAGGCACAAGCAAATACCTACTACTATTTGGTGAAAGCCTGATAGTAGGCAGATCGTTGAGCTAAGGTCAACGGTTACTAGAGAGTCCTTCTACTCTGTAAGGGCTCTCTGTTGACTGAGACTGAATCTGTGCTATAATCAGCACATCAACAACTAGGAGAAAACGCATGTACAATCCACTCGACCTCTTCACCGCACGTCAACTGATGCCCCAGCAAGTCAATGCTGCAATGGCCGCTGCAGAGCTTCGCTTGCGTAATCAGACCACTCAGTCTGTGATGCACGAAGCAAAATTGCCTGATCTCCCCAGCGAAGAATAACCTGACTCTAGGTCGAATCTACACTTCCACCCTTTGTAGTACTCCAGCCGACCTACACACAGACCCGACATAGCGCCTTGATTGAGGCTGTGTTCTTTTGCAAAGCGATTTAGGTTATAAAAACGATACTCTACTCCGTCCGGCGATGTGGCAACATATCGCTTGGACTTTTTCCTTATTGTGTCTTCGCTAGCCTTAGATCCAAGTCGCGTTTGACGGATTCGCTCCTTATCGGCCTCCGACCATTTCAACCGTTGTGCCTTCTTCGCTGCGGAGATGGCATCTCTACGCTCTTGTGAACAAGGGTCGAGTTTCAATCCTCTCGACCAGCCCATCTTCGCCCGAGCAGCAGCAGACATGCGATTGCCGCCATCGCCTCCGCTAGTCATGTTGTATCCGCAACCATCATCGACATGAGTGTTGTACTCAACAATGAAGTAGCTTTCCATCTCATTCTTTGTATGAGACTTGTCTGGCGACTGGTATATCACATTCCAGTCGAATGCGTCCCATCCATGCTTGCGGATGGCATGATATAAAGCCTCGGTGCGGTAGGCGTACCTCGAATTCTTGTGGTGGTCTAGTTGTCGTTGTGGCCAGCTGCTATCAAAGCCGATGTACCGCTTACCATTTATTTTGTTGGTCGCACAGTAGATTGAATAAATATCCATGCTGATGATCCTCCTCGATCGTTAGAGCAGTTGGAGAGATTCCAGCCTCGCGAACTGCACTTATATTTATACAGACGAGCGCAATTTCCTACAATACTCTGTATAAAAAGTCAACACACTCACAATAACCCTACAGCGCAGTTGGGTATCAGTTGACAGGCTGACCAATCTCACAGATAATTGACTCATCGTTAAACAAACAGGAGTTTATTATGTTACCAGCAGGAACGTGGTGGGTCGGAGATCTCTGCTACGTAATGACAGATGCAGAGTGGGAACAGTTTTGTGATATCACAATCGCAGGCCACAATTGCCTCGACGGTGAGTTTGAACTGCCTGATGGCCGCAAGTTCGCAACATATGGCACATACTGGGGCGATGGCTGCTACCACGATCAGTATGGCAACGAATACAGCGTAGACGCAGGTTTGATCGGCTGTATTCGTGTAGAAGACATTCGTGCAGAGAAGTACGAGAACATCGAATCTCTTGGCGCAATCCACGAATTCAAGACTGATTTCGTCACAGGCGGCGGTCGTGCAGATTGTGGCCGCGGCGGCAAGTGGAACGGAACAATTCAATTTGGTCGAGTTGCGATCGAAACAAATCCCGTAGACGAAGATGATGAGGATGACAACTACTAATTGAATGAGCTTACAATCTGGTCGGGTATTACTTGACCAGATTTTCATTCTCACAGATAATTGACTCATCAACAACAGGAGAAGTGAAATGTCAACACGCTGCATCATCGGGTATTCGGACGGTAAAATCCACGGCATGTACAGCCACTATGATGGCTACCCTGACCATGTCGGCAAGATCCTCGTCAAACACCACAACAGTTTCGCTGCGATGGAAGCGATCATTGACGGCGGTCAAATCCGCAACTTTGATAATGACGGCACAATCTGCCGCTTCGGACATGGTCCTGTCCATGGCGCTGAGACATACGACAACGTCAAAGAAGTGTTGTCTAGCGGCTTTGATTATGTCTATCTGTGGTCGGATGACGGCTGTTGGAAGTGCTGGGGCAAGGAGCGCGGCGTAGTGCGTGAATTTGATATCCCTGGCAATCGTCCGTGGGAAGCATGAAAGATCTATTTGATTCCAACGCCGTCTATTTTATCGCATATTTTGTGGTGATGGCGGCGTTTGGACAGTACATGATTCTGCGGAAAATCGCGGACTTCATTGATAATGTGAAGACTGCGTTTTCCCGAGCGAAGAAGGTGATCAGACAAAGACAGCGATCGATGGATGTTGAGACTGTAGAAGTGAAAGCGGTCGAGAAACAACCTGACATCAAGTTCAAAGTCAATCAAAAAGAATGTGAGCGTCAATTGGCTTACATCCGACAACAACGAGCTGTAGATGCTGGGATGCATGATTTGACATCGAAATTCCATAGGAAGTCAACAGTCAAATAATGTCCTTCATGTTTGTATGGTTATCAGTTGTCGAGTTGGTCTTTTGGACAGATAATTGAGTCATACAAACAAAGGAGTGAATGAAATGATGAACAATGGATATCACATGAACAAGCATCAGTTTGCAGCAGTCGCAGTCGCATCGGTCTATGAGGCGATCGAAGATGTCCAAGTCGCAAACACAGCCAACATGTATGCTGGTAGCCTGTTTGTCGCCTGCACGCCGAAAGATGCAGCGAAGATTGAAACCACGCTGATTGAGAATCTCAACTGCGGTGTGATCGTCAGCAAGGTTGGCCCAGAGTTCGCATTCGACTTCACGGTATAATGTCCTTCAAGTTTGGTTGGGTACTCGTTGCCCAACTCTCATTCTGGTCTTATAATTGAGACATCAACAGGAGAAACAAGATGAAATCTGTAAACTACGACGATCAGATCTGCGACATGTACATCAACGGCAAGACAGTCAAGTCGATTGCATGGACGCTCGATCTGACAGTATCTCAGGTGGTAGATGTGCTGACTGATAATGAGTTGATCTGATCATGGCAAAGAAACACATCGAAAATCCAACACAACTGGACGAAGGCTCAAAGCGTCTAGCCCATTACAACGAATGGTTGCTTGATCCTAACCGACCATTCGGAACAGTTTACCCCGGCTACCCAACAGACAGCAAACCCTCGAAAGGAAAGAAAATGCCCTCAACCGTAATCGCAGACATGACCAAGGTGTTGACCAAAGAGAAGAAGGTCGCTATCAAGCCAGCAAAGAAGGCCGCCCGTGTATCCGATGGTCCTCGTGCAGGCAGCAAGACAGAACTCGCAATTGAGATTTACAAGCGTTTGCACGGCGATAAAACGGCCTGTATTGCGGCTTTCCATACAGAGCTCGGAATGAGTATCGCAGGCAGTACAACGTACTATTATAATGCGAAGAAGGCTTGTGCCTAACTGTTGACCCAAGTACACAGAGTGTGTATAGTCAGCTTTGTGCTGGATGATATTGGTCTCTATAGGGAGCACGATGCATTCAGCACCCCCGTCAACTTAAACTAGTATGGAGCATGTTGTGCAACACAATCCAGTCCCCCGCAGCCCGATGTTCGCTACGCCTGTTGACCAGCAGTCACTCGACGCTTACATTCAGCGACTGCCAAAGAGTGACCAAGCAGTTGCCTACACGGTATCAATGATGACGCTCAATTTAGCACACAAGCTAGTCAACGATGAGGTGGCACTGGAAACAGAATAGCCACTGCCTAGCAGAGCAGCCCACCCCCAGCCGGAAACAAAAGTGCCCATGGGGGGGTGTTTTGGAAACGCAAGTACTATACGTGCGGAGGGTATTAGAAAGTCCCGGGGAATCTCTGTTCAAATCCGGTTTCTAATAAAGTCGTTTTCTAAAAATTTTTGTGCGGGGAAACGTGCTGAAAAGGTCTGCCCATATTTCTGGGGAGATCGCCATATAAACATTCGATGGTTGCACCAAAAACTATCCGGATTCCAAATAAAGTTGATCTCAAAAATTTTTTCGCAGAAAATCCACATCCAAATCCGGATTCTATAAAACCGGATATCAAAAATTTTTTCGCAGAAAAATCGACTAGAGAAGGTCGATTGGAGAATTGCTATGAGTTGCGAATGGAGTGAGCTATGAGTTGTAATGGATATGTGTCTCTTCCTGCATTCAAGGTGCGTGATGCATGCGAAGCGTATTTGAAGAGGCGTGAAGCTAGGATTATACGTGAGCGGGAACCCATCATTGAATCATTCAGTAAGCCAAGGTTTTTCGGCCTTTTGCCTGCACGTACAAGAGAAGAGGCTATCAGAGCTGCTAAGGTGGACGGGTTCATTTCTGATTATGATGAAATTTGGATGCGCGGTCGCTATTATGCTGTTCGTGTAGAAGAAGTGTTGCATATGGCTAAAGTTGCTGTTGATAATAAGGTTGAATTTGTTCAGGTGTCTTCTGAAGTACTTGAATCGATTGGTAATGATTTGATGGAGAAGGGGACTGAATGACTACATTTGCATATTCCATCCAATTTGACAATCCTGAATTAATCGAGTACAATCGAAAAACGTTCAAAGCATACAATGTCGGTGATAAGGTAATGATCGATGATGGCGATGGCAGGACGTATTTTGGTGTCGTACATGGTTTCGCTTATAATAGTGTAGGCGAGATGGTATTGTACGTCAATATGATTGGTATGAGTGAGATTCGCACGTACCATCCTTGTAATGTAAAGGTGATTTGAAATGAGCAAGTATACAGTGTTTTCGTTGTCTAAGGGTAAGGACGCATACATCGGTTTGACGCAAGATATCAATAAGCGTATTAGCCGCATGCGCTACAATTCACAAACAATTCATGGTAGTGATTACTTCTTGTCACTCAATGAACGAATCCGCGACCTCGGTGGCATCGATGCAATGTCTTAGATCGGAAGAGCACACGTCTGAACTCCAGT
>CALKUR010000020.1 GCA_937996725.1 uncultured Dechloromonas sp.
CTCTCCTATAACCGTGCGGCACGAAACTTCAATCCGATCATTGCACTCGCCGCTGACTTTGTTGTGGCAGAAGTCGAGAATTACCAGCCGAACGAATATCTGGATCCCGATGCCATCATGACACCCGGCGCGTTGGTAGATGCCTATATCAGCTAAGGACAGAAATATGGATGCTAAACAGCGAATTGCCCGGCGAGCCGCGAAGGAATTGATGGATGGTGACATCGTCAACCTCGGCATTGGATTACCCACCCAAATACCGCAATACCTTGATCCCAGCATCGAAATTACACTGCAGTCGGAGAATGGCTTTCTTGGACTGGGGCCCCTGAACGGCGACCCGATCTCCGATTTGGTTAATGCCGGGGGGATTCCCTGTGGCATGGTCGCTGGCGGCGCTTTTTTTGATAGCGCCATGTCTTTTGCACTCATCCGCGGCGGGCACGTCGATGTGAGCATTCTGGGCGGCTTACAGGTCGATCAACAGGGCAATTTAGCCAACTGGAAAGTGCCCGGGAAAATGATCCCGGGGATGGGTGGCGCCATGGATCTCGTCACGGGCGCACGCCGAGTGGTTGTCGTCATGGAGCATTGCGCAAAGGATGGAAGTCACAAACTCCTTGACCAATGCACATTACCGCTCACAGCAGCCGCCAAGGTTCATCGAGTCATTACCGAGTTCGCCGTATTCGACATTCTGAATGATCAGTTCACCTTGGTTGAAATAGCCCCTGAAGAAACCATCGAATCTCTGGCCGCCAAAACCGGGGTATCTTTTGAGATCGTTAAAGACCTTAAACCGATGCACTAGCGCGCTACCGACTACCGCGCAGCCATTCTGATAGCGGCGTCGAGTCGGATCACCTCGCCATTAAGGTAGGTGTTTTTGATGATGTGCTCTACCAGAGCCGCGTACTCACTTGCCCTACCCAGCCGGGAAGGGAACGGGACCATGGCACCGAGAGAGTCTTGAACTTCCTGTGGCATGCCCAGCAACATGGGGGTCTCCATGATCCCCGGCGCGATTGTCATCACGCGAATGCCATGGCGACTCAACTCGCGCGCCAGCGGCAACGTCATCGCGGCAACGCCCCCCTTAGAGGCAGCATAGGCAATCTGACCGACCTGCCCTTCATAAGCAGCGACCGAGGCCGTGTTCACAATCACCCCGCGCTCGCCCTCTGCGTAGGGCTCAACACGGCTCATCGCATCAGCAGCAAGTCGGGTCATATTGAACGTACCAACCAGATTAATGCTGATGGTTCTCTCGAAATCCTCTAGCCCGTGCAGACCCTCTTTGCCCAGAAGTTTTTGAGCGGGGGCAATTCCGGCGCAATTGATCAGCCCCCGAACATTCCCCCACGCAACCGCAATCTCTATGGCGTTTCGGGCACTCTCCTCGCGCGTCACATCTGCCTGCACGGCCTTCGTTTGATTGCCCAGCCGTGCTCTGACGTGTTCACAGGCATCCTGGTTGATATCCACCAGTACGACGCGACCACCCCGCTCGGCCAACAGCTCTGCCGTAGCAGCGCCCAGCCCAGAGCCTGCACCGGTGACAACAAAAACCTGATCTTTGATCTCCACCAGTATCTCCGAGGCTTCTAGGCCAACGACGCCATATCGATCACGAAGCGGTACTTCACATCGCTCTTCAGCATCCGCTCATACGCCTCATTGATCACATTCATCGGGATCATCTCGATATCCGAAACAATACCGTGCTTGGCACAGAAATCCAGCATCTCCTGTGTTTCGGCGATCCCGCCGATGAGGGAGCCCGCTAGCTGACGGCGCTTGAAGATCAGATTAAACACTTCCGCCGGTGGGTGCGGCTCAGCCGGCGCACCCACCAAGGCCATCGTGGCATCCTTTTTGAGTAGCTGCAGGAACGGATCCAGCTTATGCGGGGCCGCCACCGTATTGAGAATGAAGTCGAGCTGGTTGGCGTATTTCGCCATCTGCGCTTCATCGGTCGAGATACATACTTCATCGGCACCCAGGCGCTTGGCATCCGCCACCTTGCTGGCTGACGTCGTAAACAGCACCACGTGTGCCCCCATCGCGTGGGCAATTTTCACGCCCATATGGCCTAAACCGCCGAGGCCCACAATGCCGACCTTTTTACCAGGGCCGGCACCCCAATGCTTGAGTGGCGAATACGTCGTGATGCCGGCACACAGCAGCGGTGCTACAGCCGCCAACTTAGATTCATCATGCGAGATATGCAGTACAAATGATTCCTTGACCACAATGCTTTGTGAATAACCACCGTGGGTGTTTTCACCACCAAAGACCGGGCCATTATAGGTGCCGGTAAAGCCCGACTCGCAATACTGCTCCTCGCCTTCATCACAAGACGGGCAATGACCACAGCTATCGACCATGCAGCCCACGCCGGCCAGTTCACCGACTTTGAACTTTTTGACTTGGTTACCTACTGCGGTAATGCGCCCGACAATCTCATGCCCCGGCACTGACGGATACAACGTGTTCTTCCATTCATTACGTGCCGTATGTAAATCCGAGTGGCAAACACCACAAAAGAGGATCTCGATCTGCACATCGTCCGCAGCGAGTGCACGACGCTCAATCTCGAGCGGGGCCAGCGGGCTGGTCGCTGTTTGGGCACCGTAAGCTTTAACTTTAGTCATGACATTCTCCCTCTTTCACTATTTAATCGATTTCTTGGCTTGCGTCTTGGTCGTCGCGGCTTTCATCAGGCGCTCGCGATCTGCCGGGTTAGCAAAGATCACGCGACCATCCTTCACCATACCCATCACCACCTGTTGGGAAGTGAATGCCTCATGACTTCTCACATCGGCCGGGTTCCATTTGCTGTATGGATGGTGCCAGATAGCAATCACGCCCGGCACAGGCTCTTTCAGATCTTCCAGTGCATCTTTGATCTTGCGGGTGTCTGTACTTTGCGCCTGCTTCACCGCTGCAGCGAAAATATAGACCGCATCGTAACCCTGAGCCGCCGACACGGGCGACGGGATCCGTGAAACCTTATACGTCTTACGATAGGCATCGATAAAACTCTTGGCCTTCGGCGTGATGGGTTCTTCAATAAAGGTCTGCGGCATCATGGCCCCATTACCGTTTTTGCCGGCATTATCGATAAACGTGGACATCGATAACGCCCAGCCGCCTAATAGCGGGGTCTTCATGCCGATCTTGTTCATCTCGTTGGCGATGGCTGCCAGCTCGGGCCCTACGCCCCAGGCCAGAATCGCTTCCGCACCGGCCAACTTGGACTTAGCCAGCTGAGCCATCATGTCTTTGTCGCCGACATTAAACTTTTCGATCGCCACCACCTGCAACTTGTTACCCTGCTTCTGGACCTGCGCTAGGATATCTTCACGACCAGAGACCCCGTAATTGCTTGTGTCATGCAGCAACGCAACTTTCTTGTAGCCTTTGATAATCGCTTCTTGCACCACCATGGCGGCCTGGATATTGTCATCGGCGGCAAAGCGGAAGATCGACAGATCCTTCACACCCGCTTTGCTCCACTGCGTCATCGACAATGAACCGGCGGCTGGGGTGATCAGCTTGGTGATGCCCTTTTCCTGATAGTACTTATCACCGGCAACGGCAACGCCCGTATTCACGGTACCGATCACACCGGCCAGATCCGACATGGATGAAAGCTCCTGCGCAATCAGCGCACCACGATCATTCTTGGCTTCATCATCGCGCTCGATAATGCTGATCTTCATCTTCTTGCCGCCGACATCGATACCGCCGGCAGCATTAATTTCCTGGATGGCCAGCTTGGCACCATCGCGCATCGACACGCCCATCGGTGCCGAGCCGCCAGTAAACGAACCCGTAATGGCTAATTTGACCTCATCCGCAGCGACTACCGGTAGCGAAATGCCGACAGCAATCACTGCACTCAGCGAAAACTTTACAAAACGAGCCAGCCGCATTTGTGAGGCCATATCGGGCACCTAGGGATTGGGGAGAATGATTCACCGTCGAATCACGTATGAGTGCTTCCATTTTAAACAAAACCTTGATTTATGGCCCTATCAACCCCGAAAAACGGGGGTTACGTTCACCTACTAGACGAGTCTCGCGATCGTTGGGCGCAAAAAGGAAGTACTATCAAGCGATGCCCCTTCAACGCACCCTTCTGCGACTTTGGGCTTTGGCCTGCGTTAGCGCCTTTACAGCATTGGCGACTATGGCATTGGCCTATGCCGGGGATGGTCATGCTGACCAGCCCAAGGTCATACGCATTACCGGCCCGATTTCGTCCCAGACCTACGCGAAACTCCGCCAGGATTTAAACGGCTTTCACAATACGGACCCTATCCCAGCCGGGCTTATTGTTTTACTCAATAGCCCCGGGGGCGATGGCGATGTTGCCATCCAGATGGGGCGACTATTACGCAAGCACCTGGCGCACGTTTTTGTAGCACGCCAATGCGACAGCGCTTGTGCTTTCTTGTTGATGGGCGGCGTGGTGAGAGCGGCCACACCTGGATCAATAGGCGTGCATGCCGGCCGACTGACGGTAATGACTGACGATGGCAAGATCATTCGGGAAGTCGACGCCAACCAGAGACTCGATCACGCCTTTCAGCTAGCAACCTATAACCGGGATACGCGGCTATATCTGAGAGAGATGGGCATCGATCATGGCATTCTCGATGTGATGCTGGCACATCGCACGAGCGATGTCTATCGACTCAGCGCTGAGGAAATGCGTCAGTACCGGCTGGTCGGGTTCGATAACGCGTATCTGAACCAACGCGTTCAGATGTTTGAGGCAGACAAATCGAGAGACCCTATCGACCGCGTCTCGATCTTCACGCGAACCATGTCGGTGCCTATACTATGCAGAGCAAAGCTTGCTTCAGACGAAGTGTTTGTTGCCTGCTACAACGCAGCGCTCCGAGCAGACCCTAATAAAAAACCCGGCTGAGACCGGGTTATCTCTGTAGGAAGCTATTTGGCGGACAGGGAGGGATTCGAACCCTCGTTAGGGTATTACCCTAAACACGCTTTCCAGGCGTGCGACTTAAACCGCTCATCCACCTGTCCGAAGCCGGCAATTATAGCAGAGGGGTGCGCTCCGGCCATTCGGCGAGGAACTCGCCCCAGTGGCTACCGGCGAGCTCTTTCAGCGAATTACGGACCAGGATTTCTTCCTGATCGGCCTGTTCGCGGGTGAGGTCGCCACGCATCAGGCGGAAGCGGTTGTAGACCAAGTAGGTGTTGACCACATCCGTCTCGCAGTAATCGCGTATCTTGGCATGCTCGCCCGCCTGCCAGGCTGGCCAGACCAGATTACCGGCCATGCCAACTTTGCCGGGAAAGCCCATGAGTTTAGCCATGGCATCCAGCGGTGCACTCGCCCGTGGCTGGTAGAGCGCCAGCAGATCCATCAGGTCGGTATGGCGGCTGTGATAGCGGCTAACGTAGTTATTCCATTTGAATTCGCGTGAGTCGTTGAAGTCGCCTTCGCCCTGATCCCAGTAACGCGGCGCCGTTACACCCTGCATGAGGCCACGGTAGTGCAGCACCGGCAGATCAAAACCACCGCCGTTCCACGACACCAGCGTAGGGGTCAGGCGTTCGAGGCCGTCGAAGAAGCGCTGGATGATGGCGGCTTCGTCGAGTTCGGGCGCTGAGAGCGAAAAAACTTTAAAGCCTGCATCACTACGAAACGCGCAGGAGATGGTGACGATACGGTGCAGGTAATGCGGCAAAAAGTCGGTGCCGTTCTGGGCACGACGCTGCTGGAAAGCCAACTCGGCGACTTCATCATCCGACAGTTCGGCTGGCAAATCGTTGAGATTACGCAACCCGGCAACATCGGGAATGGTTTCAATATCAAAGACGAGGACCGGCACCATGGCAGTTACTCCGGGAACACGCCCGTTGAAAGATAGCGATCACCGCGGTCACAGACAATGCTAACCACGGTGGCATTAGGATTATTACGCGCGATGTCGAGCGCTACGTGCATGGCACCACCGGAAGAGATGCCGGCGAAGATGCCCTCTTCCGCCGCTAGGCGACGCGTCATGGCTTCGGCCTCAGCCTGACCGACATAGACGAGTTCATCGACCCGGGCTTTGTCATAAATTTTCGGCAGATAGGCTTCGGGCCATTTTCGAATACCGGGAATCTGCGCGCCGTCTTTGGGCTGCACACCGATGATCTTGATATGAGGATTTTGTTCTTTGAGAAAACGCGACACGCCCATGATGGTGCCGGTGGTGCCCATGCTCGACACAAAGTGCGTAATCTGGCCTGCCGTGTCACGCCAGATCTCGGGTCCCGTGCCCTCATAATGCGCCACGGGGTTATCCGGGTTGGCGAACTGATCGAGCACGATACCTTTGCCTTCCGCCACCATGCGGTTCGCGACATCGCGTGCCAGCTCCATACTGCCGCTTACCGGGGTGAGCACGAGTTCGGCCCCAAAGGCTTTCATGGTTTGGCGACGTTCCATGGTCTGATTCTCAGGCATGACGAGAATCATCTTATAGCCGCGCATCGCGGCGGCCATCGCCAACGCAATGCCGGTATTACCAGAGGTCGCTTCAATCAAGGTATCACCCGGCTTGATCTGGC
>CALKUR010000021.1 GCA_937996725.1 uncultured Dechloromonas sp.
CCGCGGCGCCAAGCCCGACGTCGTCATGTACGGCGGCATGGACGCCACCGGCGGCCCGATGCTCAAGCAGGCGCGCGAGCTCGGCATCAAGGCGGTGTTCTCCTTCGGCGACGGTGCCTGCACCGACGAAATGGGCAAGCTGGCCGGTGCCGCCGCTGAAGGCCTGGTGTGTTCGCAGGCCGGTCTGCCGCGCGAGCGCCTCGCCGTCCTTCGTCACGCGCACCCGCCAGCCGCCATTGTGTTTTTCTTGCATCAATGCCAGGCGGAACTGGCCGGCGTCCCGTACGAGGAGTTCCTCCGCCGGCGCCTCGAGCTGGTGCGCGCGGAGCGTCCCGAGCCCCGTCGCGTGGTCGAAGTCCCGGGCGATTACACCAAGGACGAGAAGGCCAACACGGTCTTGCTGACCGAGGCCGGCCACGACAGGGCCGAGCACATCCTGACCGAGATGGGCCTGCTGGCCGAAGGCGCGTCGCTGTACGACCCCGCCAACATCAGCCTGATGCATCACCTGTATGCGGCCCTGCGCGCCAACCACCTGTACCACCGCGACCAGCACTATGTGAACCAGGGCGGCGAGATTGTGATCGTGGACGAGTTCACCGGTCGCCTGATGTCGGGCCGCCGCTGGAGCGACGGCCTGCATCAGGCCGTCGAGGCCAAGGAAGGCGTGCAGATCCAGAGCGAGAACCAGACGCTGGCGTCGATCACGTTCCAGAACTACTTCCGCATGTACGGCAAGCTGGCCGGCATGACGGGTACAGCCGATACCGAAGCCTACGAATTCCAGCAGATTTATGGTCTGGAAACCGTGGTGATTCCAACGCACCACCCGGCCGTGCGTAAAGATCAGCAAGATCAGATCTACCGCACCGATCAGGAAAAGTACAAAGCTATCGTCGCCGATATCCGTGTCCAGCACGCCGCCGGTCGACCGATTCTGGTGGGCACCACCTCGATTGAAAACTCGGAGCTGCTCTCCGATCTGCTCAAGCGCGAGAAGCTGGAGCACCAGGTGCTCAACGCCAAGCAGCATGAGCGCGAAGCGGAGATTGTGGCGCAGGCCGGTAAGCCGGGCGTGATCACCATTGCCACCAACATGGCCGGTCGCGGTACCGATATCGTGCTGGGCGGTAACATCGGCAAACTACTCGATGCTATTCGCGCCGACGAATCGCTGTCGGCTGCTGCCAAAGAAGAGAAGATCGCTGCGCTGCGCGCCGACTGGCAGAAGGCACATGATGCAGTCATCGCTGCCGGTGGCCTACACATCATCGGCTCCGAGCGTCACGAATCCCGTCGTATCGACAACCAGCTACGCGGCCGTGCCGGTCGCCAGGGCGATGCCGGTAGCTCGCGCTTCTTCCTGTCGTTGGACGATCCGCTCTTGCGAATTTTTGCCGGCGACCGCATCAAGTCGATTATGGATCGCCTCAAAATGCCGGAAGGCGAGGCCATCGAGCACGCCATCGTGACCCGCTCGCTGGAATCGGCCCAGCGCAAGGTGGAAGGTCGTAACTTCGATATCCGTAAACAGCTGCTTGAATACGACAACGTTGCGAACGATCAGCGTCGCGTGATCTACACCCAGCGTAATGAGTTGCTGGAAACGCACGAGATTAGCCAGACCATGACGGCCTTACGTCACGGTCTTTTGGAAGAAGTCTTCCGGACCTATGTGCCTGAAGGGTCCATCGATGAGCAGTGGGACCTGCCAGCACTGGAGCACCTGCTGGAAGCGGAGTATCAACTACGCGTACCGCTGGCCGAAATGGCCCAGGGTGCCGATGCCCCGGATGACGACGCATTGCTGCAGCACCTGATCGCCGCCGCCGATGAAGTCTATGCCGCGAAGGTGGCGCTGGTCGGTGCAGAGTCTTTTGGTGGGTTTGAAAAGAGTGTGATGTTGCGCAGCCTTGATAACCACTGGCGCGAACACCTGTCGGCGCTGGATCACCTGCGTCAGGGTATCCATCTGCGTGGTTACGCGCAGAAAGATCCCAAGCAGGAATACAAGCGCGAAGCCTTCGAACTATTTGATAACCTGCTCAGCGCTGTGCGTCGTGAAGTGACCCGCACGCTGATGACCGTGCGCATCGCCACGCAAGAAGAAATGGATGCGGCTGCAGCCGCAGAGCAAGAAGCGCTGTCGAATGTGAATTACCAGCACGACTTTATTGACCAGGAAGGCAATCCTTACGATCCCGAACTGGTGAATCGTAATGCGCCTTGCCCCTGTGGTTCTGGTGAGAAGTTTAAGCATTGTCATGGACGGGTGGCCTAATGCCGGTCAATTACACTACGCCAGCCGCTGAGGCGCTGCATCCAGTTGCCGGTATTGCGCTCGGTGTCGCCGAGGCGGGTATTCGCAAAAAGGACCGCAAGGATCTCACCGTGATCGCGATTGCGCCGGGCGCGAGTGTTGCCGGTGTGTTCACGCAAAATCGTTTTTGCGCGGCACCCGTGCAAGTGTGCCGTGCGCATCTAGCGCAACACGGTAACGCCGACATTCGGGGGCTGGTCATCAATACCGGCATTGCTAACGCCGGCACGGGCGAGCAGGGTCTGGCAGCATCCAACACCACATGCAATGAACTGGCGGCATTGCTCAAGGTGGATGCCAGTCAGATTCTGCCGTTTTCCACCGGCGTAATTCTGGAACCCCTGCCAGTCGACAAACTGGTTGCTGGGCTGCCAATGGCCATTGCCAATCTGGAGCCCAACCATTGGCACGCTGCCGCGCACGCCATTATGACCACCGACACGATCGCTAAGGCGGCTTCGCGCCAGCTGGAGATTAACGGCAAAACGGTCACGCTGACCGGTATCTCCAAAGGTGCCGGCATGATCAAGCCGAACATGGCCACCATGCTGGGCTTTATCGGCACCGATGCGGGTGTTGCGCCGCAACTTCTGGCCGAGTCGCTCAAAGGCGTGGCTGACGAATCGTTTAACGCCATCACCGTCGATGGTGATACCTCGACCAACGATTCCTTTGTGGCGATCGCCACCGGTCAATCTGGCGTGCAGTTCGCCACCGGTAAAGAACCCGGTTGGACGGAATTTGTCGCCGCGCTCACCAGCGTTGCACAAGAGCTGGCTCAGGCCATCGTGCGTGATGGCGAAGGCGCGACTAAATTGATCACCGTTGCTGTTAGTGGTGGTCAATCACGTGAAGAATGCCGCGCTGTTGGCTATGCGGTCGCCCACTCGCCACTCGTTAAAACGGCGTTCTTCGCCTCGGACCCTAACCTCGGCCGAATTTTGGCAGCCATTGGTTATGCTGGTATCACCGATCTCAACGTCGATGCCATTCGCGTCTGGCTCGCCAGCCAGAGTGGCGAAACGCTGGTCGCGGAGCAGGGTGGCCGTGCCGCCGCTTATACCGAAGACCAGGGCGCGGCGATCATGAAAGATGCCGAGATCACTGTGCGCATTGATTTGGCGCGCGGTAATGCCCAGGCCACCGTATGGACCTGTGATCTGTCGTACGATTACGTCAAGATCAACGCCGATTACCGTAGCTGAGTTGTTCACTGTCGAGGTTCGCCATGTACACCATCGCTCCTAGCCTGCTCTCTGCCGACTTCGCCCGTTTGGGTGAAGAGGTATGCAATGTCGTTGCCGCGGGTGCTGACTGGATCCACTTCGACGTGATGGACAACCACTATGTGCCCAATCTCACGGTCGGCCCGCTGGTGTGCGAAGCCATTCGTCCACATACCAAGGCAGCCATTGATGTGCACTTGATGGTCACGCCGGTCGATAGCCTGATTGAATCCTTCGCCAAAGCGGGCGCTGACTGGATCAGCTTTCATCCAGAAGCCTCGCCGCATGCCGACCGTTCGCTCAACCTGATTCGCTCCCTGGGCTGTAAGGCCGGCCTGGTGCTGAATCCGGCGACGCCGATCGAGGTGCTGGATTGGGTGATGGATCGACTTGACCTGATACTGCTGATGTCGGTGAACCCCGGTTTTGGTGGTCAATCGTTTATCCCCGCAACGCTGGATAAACTCAAAGCCGTGCGGGCCAAGATTGATGCGTATACGGCCAAAACTGGCCGAACGATTAAGCTGGAAGTCGATGGCGGCATCAAGATCGATAACATTGCTGAAGTGGCGCGCGCCGGTGCAGATACCTTTGTCGCCGGTTCGGCGATTTTCAATACGCCCGACTACGCTGCCACCATTGCGGCGATGCGCGCTGAATTAGCCAAAGCCTGAATAATGTCCCAAGCACTTTCAACCGTGCGTAGCCTGACCATTGATCTGGATGGCACGCTGGTCGATACCATTCTCGATCTACATCAGGCGTGTAATGCCATGCTCGCCGAACTCGAGCGGCCCGATCGCAGCGTCGACGAGATTGCGCGTTTTGTGGGGCGTGGAACGAATTCACTGGTGCGCCGCTGTCTGACCGATGGTACGACAGGCGCTGAACCCGATGCAGAATTATTCGAAACCGGCCTGGCCGCCTATCTGAAGCATTACACGCGTATCAACGGCAAGCACGCCAAGGTCTACGCCGGCGTAAAAGAGGGTCTTGCCGCACTGCAGACTGCCGGTTACCCCATGGCGGTCGTGACCAATAAACCGGTCAA
>CALKUR010000022.1 GCA_937996725.1 uncultured Dechloromonas sp.
AAGAATTTGAACGCAATCTGCTAACGCGCCTGATCGCGCTACTGGCGTTGCCGGTGCTGAGCCGCTTTAAGAAGCGCCTGGATCATCGTCGCTATAACGGTGCCACATTGTTGGGCCTCAAAGGCACGGTGATTAAGAGCCATGGTTCGGCCGATGCCTTTGCCTTTAGCTATGCCCTGCGAGAGGCATATCACGAAGCGGAGAATGGCGTGATCGAAAAGATCGCGCATCGCGTTTCCCGCTATACCGCTTCAACCACTGCAGCGTTGCTCAAAGATCCTGCCAAGGATGATGACGCGACGGGAGATGCCTGATGGCACAAACCATTTACGCCCAGCTTGCCGGTATCGGTAGTTATCTGCCGGGCGCACCGATTTCCAATGAGGCATTGATCAAAGAGAAGGGGTTGGATTCCAGCGATGACTGGATCGTGACCCGGACTGGGATCGCCTCGCGTCACCATGCGCCGGAAGGCATGACCTCCAGCATGCTGGCAGAAGAGGCCTCGCGCCGTGCACTGGCCGATGCCGGTATCGATGCCGCCGACATCGACCTCATCATTGTGGCCACATCGACCCCGGACATGATTTTCCCGAGCACCGCCTGTTTGATGCAGGGCAAGCTGGGTAATGTCGGTGCCACGGCTTTTGATGTGCAGGCGGTATGTTCGGGCTTTGTTTACGCCCTGACTATTGCTGAAAAGTTTATTCGCTCCGGTAGCCACAAGACGGCGCTGGTCGTGGGGGCCGAAGTCTTCTCGCGCATTATGGACTGGGAAGACCGGGGCACGTGTGTGCTGTTTGGCGATGGTGCCGGTGCCGTGGTGCTCAAGGCAAGCGATACACCAGGCATTCTGGCGACCTCGCTACATGCCGATGGTTCGCAATCCGATATTCTTAATGTGCCGGGTCAAGTGCATAGCGGTAAGGTCGTGGGCGACCCGTTCCTGCGCATGGATGGCCAGGCGGTTTTCAAGTTTGCTGTGCGTGCCTTGTCCGACAGTGCTATCGAGTGTTGTGAATCGGCTGGTGTGTCGCCGGATCAGATCGACTGGCTGATTCCGCATCAGGCCAATGTGCGCATCATCGATGCCATCGGCAAGCGTTTGTCGCTGACGACGGATCGCGTGATTATTACCGTGGATCACCATGGCAACACCTCGGCGGCGTCGGTGCCGCTGGCGCTGGATGAGGCCGTCAAGGACGGTCGCGTCAAGCGTGGTCAGACGTTAATGCTTCAGGGTGTTGGCGGCGGTTTTACCTGGGGCAGCGTGCTGCTCAAGTATTAATTCTGGAGAACAATATGTCGTTCGCTTTTGTATTCCCCGGTCAGGGTTCCCAATCGGTCGGCATGATGACCGCCTATGGTGATGCACCAGTCGTGCGCGCTACCTTTGATGAAGCCTCGGCCGCATTAGGTGAAGATCTGTGGACGATGGTTGCCGAAGGCCCGGCTGAGAAGCTGGCACTCACGGTGAATACGCAACCGATCATGCTCACCGCTGGCGTTGCTGTCTGGCGTCTGTGGGAAAGCCTCGGCGGTAAAACACCGGCCGTTGTTGCGGGTCATAGCCTGGGTGAGTACTCGGCGCTGGTGGCTGCCGGCGCGCTAAAGCTGACCGATGCTGTGCCGCTGGTGCGTCTGCGTGCCGCCGCCATGCAAGAAGCCGTGCCAGCCGGTACGGGTGCTATGGCTGCGATTCTGGGTCTGGACGATGACGGCATCGCCGCTGCCTGTGCCGAAGCGGCGCAAGGTGAAGTGGTTGAGCCCGTAAATTTTAATGCCCCGGGTCAAACAGTGATCGCTGGCCATAAGGGTGCGGTCGAGCGCGCCTGCGAAGCCTGTAAGGCACGTGGTGCCAAGCGCGCGGTGCTGCTGCCGGTATCGGCACCTTTCCATTCGTCGCTGCTCAAGCCGGCGGCTGATCGTCTGGCGGTGGCCCTGGCTGATATCGCGATTGCTACGCCGGTTATTCCGGTCATCAACAACGTCGATGTTGCGATCGAAACCGATCCAGTCAAGATCAAAGACGCCTTGGTGCGTCAGGCTGCCAAGCCAGTGCGCTGGGTCGAGATCATCCAGAAAATGGCCTCGATGGGCGTTGCCACCGCGGCCGAATGCGGTCCGGGTAAGGTGCTGGCCGGCCTGACCAAGCGTTGTGCCGACGGTATTACCGGTGTTGCCCTGGCCGATGCCGAATCGGTGAACGCCAATCTTTCCCTGAATTAAGGAACCACTATGACTGCCACAGTTGCACTCGTTACCGGCGCCTCGCGCGGTATTGGTCGCGCCATCGCCATGGAACTGACCCGTCAGGGCATGACCGTGATTGGCACCGCCACCAGTGAATCCGGCGCTGCCAGCATTACCGAGGCCATCAAGGCTGCCGGTGGTGCGGGGTGGGGCGCTGCACTGGATGTGCGTGATGCCGCTGGCGTCGATGCGCTGATCACTGATATCGAAGCCAAAACCGGTTCGGCGATCACGGTTCTGGTCAATAACGCCGGTATTACCCGCGATACTCTGGCCATGCGTATGAAGGATGAAGACTGGGACGACGTGCTCGATACTAATCTGAAATCCGTGTTCCGCATGTGCCGGGCCGTTATGCGCGGCATGATGAAGGCCCGCACTGGCCGTATCGTAAATATCACCTCCGTCGTCGGCCATGCCGGTAACGCCGGTCAGGCCAATTACTGCGCCGCCAAGGCGGGTGTCAGCGGTATGACGCGTTCGCTGGCCCGGGAACTGGGCAGCCGCGGTATTACGGTCAATTGCGTGGCACCGGGCTTTATCGACACCGATATGACTAAGGCCCTGGAAGAAAGCCAGAAAACGGCGC
>CALKUR010000023.1 GCA_937996725.1 uncultured Dechloromonas sp.
CCTGCTCGGCCATGGAGCGGCGCCAGCCACCCGCATCGCGCATGGTGGCCGGAAAGTTGCGGACCTCGGCCCGCGTCGGCTCCGCTGTAACCCCGGCCAGCATGGCGACAACTTCAGCGGCATCGTGCAGCGCGGCCCACTTCATGCTCATGGCATTGGCAGAGGCTTGACCAAAATCGGCACGGCCCGAACCCGGCAAGATCCCGGGCGATGGCGCGGTCGGCCCGGCGAAGGAAGATGAGTAGGCGTTCATAGCCTCCACCCATAGCGCGGCGGCCTTGCCAAATCGCTAATTGGGCGGGCGGGACAGTCCCGAACCAAATTGCTCTGGCGCAAGCGCCGCCGTGCTGCTAACCGCTCGCCCTGCTTCGGCACCCGTAGCTCAGCTGGATAGAGCGCTGCCCTCCGAAGGCAGAGGTCACAGGTTCGAATCCTGTCGGGTGCGCCAAATTTCTCCATAAAAATCAACATGATAGAGTTTGACAAAACTCTAGCTGTGCTCATTTTGAGCCGATTTTGCCATTGACAAAACGTTGACAAAAAGCGGTGTCAAAGAGCATCTCTCTGATATACCTAGCGAAGGTGTCTTGGAGACCTCGGGATGTCGAAGTACGCCGAACAGGTTGATGTGAAAGGGGATGGTCGGGTCGTCATCTACAAACGTGACGACCTGAAGAGCCCCAAATGGCAGGTCAGAATCCGAGTGCCGAATGCCACTGGCTACAAGATCGTCAGTGCCAAGACCGAGGATCAGAGAGAGGCGGAACGGTTTGCCCTCGACCTCTACGACGACCTCTACCTTCATGTGAAATCAGGTGGGTCGATCCAGTCTCGGACCTTCAAGCAGGTCTTCGAGGAATGGAAGAAGACCATCACTACGATGGGACATACCCGTCAGGGTGGATCGTGGGATGCGACCATCGACCGGGTCGAGACCTACGCCGTGAAGTTCTTCGGGCAGATGAAGATCGATACCATCGGTCCCAAGGAGTTCGCTGACTTCTGGGTTTGGCGTAAGTCCAACTACAATCGGTCTCGACCGTCCAACGGGACGCTGCGGCGTGAGAGGACCAGTATCCTGCCGGTATTCAAGTTTGCAGTGACCAGAGGGTACCTCCAGGCTGTTCCTGATACTGATCCGCCGAAGGCTGCTTTGGAACGGCGACCGACTTTCACTCAGGATGAGTGGCGGAAGATTTACACCAAGGCACGGGACTGGGTGAAGAAAGGCGAATCGTTAGCCACATGGCGTCAGCGGTTTATGACCCAGCAGTACGTTCTGGTCCTTGCAAACACGGGTCTGCGGGTTGGCGAACTTCGAGGATTACGATGGAGTGACCTGCGAACGGTATCGACTACCGACGGCACACGTCTTGTTGCAGAGGTCAGAGGCAAGACTGGCGCCCGAGAGGTAGTCTTTCAGGACGGTGCCGAGGACTACATCAAGCGGATCTACGATCTGCGGATAGAGGAGCTGAGTAATCCGCCACCTGACGATCAGGTGATCTTCTGTCATAAAGACGGCTCACCCATTCAGACGATGAAGACTGCGTTCCAGTCGCTGCTGAAGTTTGCCGGAGTGCCAATCGAGCGAAACGGCGGGTCACGGACGATCTATTCCCTGCGACACTTCTACGCCACGATGCGCCTGTCTCACGATACCAGCCCGTTCCTTTTGGCTAAGCAGATGGGGACCTCGGTCGAGATGCTAGAGAAGTTCTACGGGCAGACCGTGTCGTCAGAACTGGCGGCGCAGATTACCAAGGCTAATCGGACCAAGGAGCCTGCCAAGAAGGTTGGGGTGTATCCATTTGAATGAGTTGCTTCGGCCCAAAATGTCGCTTGCCTTGTCCGATCAGTTAAGTAGGCCTTCACTTCCGGGGGCAAAACAAAATGCGTAATTTGGAGCCAAAATTATCTGACTTTGGGATTCCAAACGGATTTGATTTCGTCAATTTTGACGAAAAAATGATCAAGCAAGTTAAAAAAATCAATTCTTTCAGGTCGGCATATATAATTCTCTTGGCCTCTCCCGCCCTATATTGGCTTATATTGAAAACAAAAGAGGGGGAGTTTCTTGAGGGAATAATCCCACTGGTATTATCTCTATACTTTTATCACCATTTGAACTTCAAATCTTTCGCTGAAAAGATTTTTAAAAAATATATCGCACAATTAATTCCATCAGATCCTGAGGTTGCCGCATACGCCAACGGGGTGATGCGTTACCGACGGGCCCTTTACGATTGGGAATACCTCAACTTGGAAACCGGCGAGGGCTTTTGGAAAGCGCTTCGAGGTGAAGATTTTGAGAATGCGCTCGCCAAGCTTTTTGAACGGCGTAACATTTCTGTGGCGAAGACGAAAAAGACTGGAGATGGCGGAGTCGACCTTATTCTGAGCTTTGGCTCTCGGCAGATATTTGTTCAGTGTAAGGGACATGCGAAACCCGTGGCCGTTGCGCCAGTTCGTGAAATCGCTGGGGTATGTAGCAGGAGCCAGGCGAGACCAGTCGTTGCAGCGGTCAATGGCTTCACCAAAGGTGCGAGAGATTGTGCTCGTGAGCTGAGTGTAACCTTGATCGACACGCAGACTATTATCCGATTGGCAAAGTCGGAGTCTATAGACTGGAATAACTTATAGCAGCAAAACTGGCGGTTAAGCTAATTTCAAACCGGCCCAAAAGGTTGGAGCTCAATGGTTCCAATAGTGGATCAAAAAATAACTTTAAATTAGAATCGATGCGCAGAAGTGTCCGATTCGTTTTAAGACTGGCCAAAGTTGACTTGCAGCAAGGCAACCCCGGCGAGCGTGTTTTTCTAGGTAATTTTTCCCCAACAACCAATTCGGCCCTTGGGGAAAGGTGCGTTTACCCTCTTTAGGGGGCAGCTCATAGGCATTATATACAAAAAAGGATCGGGAAGTTACGACCTTCCCGATCCTGATTGGAAACCACCGGTGAGGGTGGCTGTGATCACATGGGTGTTAAACTACACTTGTCTGGCTCAGTCAAGCTCACCGGCCCTATGAAGGAGCCTGAGCTCATGACCCAGAGTGCTGAAATTCAGTGTATCAACAAGAACCCAAGGAATGACCCATATCGCCGGATCACACATGTTGGCGGTTATATGAATGGTCAGCGGTGGAAGATTACTGTTGCTGAGGCCATCCAGCATATCAGGAATCAAACGTGGAAGTTCTATACTAACAGCCGGGGGCACAGGGTTGATGTGGTCATTGCACGGAGTGCGTATGGTAACGAATACCTGAGGACGAAGGCTGATTACGACACACCGGACAATCTACTTTCGTTGCCCGAATGCCCGTGACAAACTTTTGAACCGCAGGCGCTAAACAAGGTTCACGACGAGCCTCCTCGCTTCACTGTCACCTTCGATGTACCGTTGGGTGGTTTGAAGCGAGGAGTGTCCTGCCAGGTTCTGGACATCCCTTAATGAGCCGCCGACAGTCGAGATCTTACGTGCCGCATTGGTGATGAAGGTTCGCCGCCCACTGTGCGATGAACAGCCGACCAGCCCTAGGTCACGGTACCAACAATGGAACAGGTTCACGATTGCCTGGGCTGAGGTGCGAACTGACCTTTCCGTGCTGATGACCCACTCGCCTTGACCCATTCCGTGCAGATCGGACAATGCTGCCTTTAGCTGCTTGTTAAGAGGGATGATCCGGCCAGACCGCCCCTTGGATGCATCGTCGGTTAGGTGGATGTAGTCTCCTACCTGTCCGTCGGCCCCAACCACCATGCTCCACTTCAGGTTGGCGACTTCCTTTGCCCGAAGTCCTGCCCGCACTGACAGCAGTACGATCACCTGATTGCGTCGGGCGTGCCGCAGTTTTCCAACGTGGTGGAGCAACACATCAACTTGCTTTGAGTTCAGCACCTTCGCCTGTTTGCCGAGAGCCATTAGAATCCTCGTAAGTGATTATATTTTTGATGTTTTCCTCAGTAATATAACCAATTCAGTTCGTACATGGCGGGCATCATCAGCAAAGCGATTCAGGATCAATAGCTTGCCTTGACCGATGATGTTTTTCTTATTTTATAACCTGTTCTCAGACAACCAGAGCAAGGGATTGGGGGATGCCATCATCGGGCTATGCGATGTACGATGCTGCACGAAACCGCCTTGAGGTCATCCGCCCTGGAGAGAACTCCAAGCGATACATTCCGTGTACCAACCTTCGCCCTCAGTCCGACAAGGTTCACGGTGTGCAGGTAGATGGTGACGAGATCTGGGTCTTGGTCGGTCCGCTGACTAACCCACGCCCCAACCGCAAGATCCTGTACCGGTTCTCTAGCCTCTCAGGTGGAAGCAGCCGCTCCCTGTGAAATTATTTTCATCGAGAGCCGTCACGAGGGTTCTACTCGGTATAAATATGTTTGGCTGAAACCTTACATACGCTGTGGGTGTGATCCAAACCTGTCGAGGCTGCGCATAGGGATATGGCGGTCGGAATTCAGTAAGGGACACCGAGAACCTCTCACGCATCAGCCGACAAGCGGATGAGCCAGCAGGCTCTGAAGCAAGATGGGGGCTCTGAGAAAAAGCAACTCCCGCTACCGAAGGCAGTCGCCCTGTGGCTCTTCGGTGGATCCGTTGGATGAAGCGGAACATAAAACGAGACCGGCTAACCTCCGTTACCTGCAAGGGTTGTTCTCACAGGGATGCGACGGACGATCACTTCAAGATCGTTGGGCATACATTCTCCTGCGGAAGGAGAAGTATGCTCAAAACCGACCCTTCA
>CALKUR010000024.1 GCA_937996725.1 uncultured Dechloromonas sp.
CTAAGGCGGTCATGTTGGCAAACAGGCGGATGTTCTGGAAGGTGCGGGCAATGCCCTGGCGCACGGTCTTATCCGGCGCGTTGCTGACGAGTGGCTTGTCGTCGAACACGAAGTCGCCGCTATCCGGCACATACAACCCGGTGAGGCAATTGAATAGCGTAGTCTTGCCCGCGCCGTTGGGGCCGATGAGACCATAGATCTCGCCGCGGTTAAGCGTGATGGACACATCTTTAAGCGCCTGGACGCCGCCGAAGGCTTTGCTGATGTTGGAGGCGCGTAGGAGCGTGTGAGTCGTTGTCATGGCGACCTCACATCGGGTTGACCGGCACATCAGCCGATGCATCGCTGTTCTGCACGTCTTCGATTTCGCGACGACGCTGTGGCGATGGCCACAGACCACTGGGGCGGTAACGCATCACCAGCACCAGCGACAGCCCGAACAGCAGCATGCGCAGGGTTTCTGGATCAACCAGCACGCTGCCAAACAGACTTTGTTGTACGGGTGCGGCAATATGACGGAAGAACTCCGGCAACAGCGTGAGTAGGAGTGCGCCGAGGATCACGCCGGGGATATGGCCCATGCCGCCCAGCACCACCATACACAGCACCATCACCGATTCAAGTAACCCGAAGGACTCCGGGCTAACAAATTGCTGGAAGCCCGCAAAGAGGCCGCCGGCCACGCCGCCGAAGGTGGCGCCCATGGCGAAGGCCAGTAGCTTAACGTTGCGTGTGTTGATGCCGCAGGCCTTGGCGGCGATTTCGTCTTCACGAATGGCGGCCCAGGCGCGGCCGACCCGCGAGTTCTCAAGGCGTAGGGCGAGGGCGATGATCAGCAGTGCCGCGACGAGAAACAGATAGTAATAAGCGACCAGCGAGGGCATGACAGTAAAACCCAGATCGAGGGGTCGCGCCAGCGACACGCTGCCGAAATGCACGGGGTCGATGGCCGAGATGCCCTGTGGGCCGTTGGTGATGTTGACCGGGGCGTTGAGGTTATTCAGAAAGATGCGAATGATTTCGCCGAAGCCCAGCGTGACGATGGCGAGATAGTCGCCGCGTAGTTTGAGGGTGGGTGCGCCGAGCAGTACGCCGAATAAGCCGGCGACGCCCGCGCCCAATGGCAGGATCGCCCACATGGGCCAATGTAAGCCGAACTGTGGGCTGGCCAGTAGTGCCCAGAGGTACGCACCGACGGCATAGAAGGCGATGTAGCCCATGTCGAGCAGACCGGCAAAGCCGACGACGATGTTGAGGCCCAGCGCCAGCATCACATACAGCAAGGCGAAGTTGAGAATGCGCAGCCAGGTGTTACCGAAACCGGCGGCGATGATCCAGGGCATGGCCGCGAGCAGCAGGCCAAGCAGCGCCCACACGAGCCAGTGCACACGCGCGCCGTTGGGGTGGCTCAATCGGGCAAGGAAACGGGCGGCCATTTTCATGGGGCGTGACCTTAGGCGCGTTCCGAAACACGCTCGCCCATCAGGCCGCCTGGTCGGAAAACCAGTACGCCGATGAGGACGAGGAAGGCGAAGATGTCTTGATAGTGCGACCCGAGGAAGCCACCGGTGAGATCTTCGATGTAACCGCCACCGAGCGATTCGATCAGGCCGAGCAAGAGACCGCCGAGCATGGCACCGGTGATGTTGCCGATGCCACCGAGCACGGCCGCGGTGAATGCTTTAAGACCCAGCAAGAAGCCCATGTAGTAATGCGCCACGGAATAGTTGGCGCCCACCATCAGGCCGGCCAGCGCGGCGAGTGCGGCGCCGATGACAAAGGTGAGGGTGATGATGCGGTTGACCGGGATGCCCATCAGTTCGGCAATGGCCGGGTTCTCGGCGGTGGCGCGCATGGCCTGGCCCAGCGAGGTGCGTTGGATCAGCCAAGCAAGTGCGGCCATCGTGACGGTGGCCAATACGATAGTGACCACTTGGATGAGCGTGATGTGGGCACCGCCAATGTCGTAATGCACGAGCGGCAGAATATCTGGAAACGAGTGATAGCTACGCCCCCAGATCATCATGGCCAGGTTTTGCAGCAGGATCGATACGCCGATGGCACTAATGAGCGGCGCGAGTTTGGGCGCATGGCGCAGCGGGCGGTAGGCGTAACGTTCAATCGCCCAGGCCAGCCCCATGCACACCGGTGCGGCCACGAGCAGCGATAGCAAGGCCAGCAGCACCGGCGGCATACCAGTCGGTAACAGCGCCGTCATGACGGTATAGGCGACCAGCGCGCCGACCATGACGACTTCACCATGGGCAAAGTTGATCAGCCCCAGGATGCCATAGACCATGGTGTAGCCCAACGCGACGAGCGCGTAGATGCTACCGAGGACAAGCCCGTTGATGATCTGCTGGAGAAAGATATCCATGTGCCAAAAAATTGCCCGACCATCGGGTCGGGCAATCGGGTGCGTTGACGCTTATTTAGCCGCTGGGGTGGCGGGTGCCGAGACCGTTTCGACGAAGGCCCAGTTGCCGCCTTTGTCTTGATAGATCGAGACAGCTGGCGTGGCCAGATCACCCTTGGTGTCGAAGGTGATCTTGGCGGTCACGCCTTGATACTGCGCCTTGCCGACTTCCGGCAGGTACTTGGCCGGGTCGGCCGAGTTGGCGCGTTGCATGGCATCGGCCATGACCATCACTGCGTCGTAGACGTAGGCTGCATAAAGCTGAATCTGCTGGTTGAAGCGTTGCTTGTACTTCTCTTTGAAGACAGTACCCCCGGGCATTTTTTCCAGTGGCACGCCGGGCAGCGAGCAGTACTGGCCTTCGGCTGCATTGCCGGCCAGCTTGAGGAACTCCGGCGTACAGCCGCCGTCGCCGATCAGGAAGGCCGACTTGATGCCGAGCTCACGCGCTTGCTTGAGCGCCGGGCCGCCCTGGGCATCCATGGCGCTGAAGAACAACACGTCCGGGTTCGTGGCTTTGATCTTGGTCAGGATGGCCTTGAAGTCGGTGGCTTTGTCGGTGGTGAATTCTTGCGCGACCACTTTGGCACCATCGGCCTCGGCGGCCTTCTTGAACTCATCGGCCAGACCCTGACCATAAGCGGTGCGGTCATCGACGATGGCGATGGTTTTAGCTTTCAGCGTTTTGGTAGCGAACTGGGCCAGCGCCTGACCTTGGTGCACATCGTTGGCGAAGACGCGGAAGGTGGTCTTGAAGCCTTGTTGCGTATAGGTCGGGTTGGTGGCCGAGCCGGAGATCTGCGGGATACCGGCATCGGAATAGATGCGCGAGGCCGGGATGGTGGTGCCGGAGTTCAGGTGACCGATGACGCCGTTAACCTTTTGGTCGACAAACTTCTGCGCCACGGTGGTGCCGGTTTTCGGGTCAGCCTGGTCGTCTTCCGAAATCAGCACGAATTTCACTTTGCTACCGCCGATGCTGAGGCCGCGGCTGTTGAGTTCGTCGACGGCCATGACGGCACCGTTTTCGTTGTCTTTACCTAGGTGCGCTTGCGGGCCGGTGAGCGGTGCCGCGTGACCGATCTTGATGGTCACCTCGCCGGTGGCGACGGGGGCAGCATCTTTGTTGCCACAGGCCGTGAGGCTGAGCGCGGCGACAGCGGCGGCGGTGAGCGAGAGGGCGTGACGGGCAAATGGGGTCATAGCAGGCTCCGGAAATATTTTTGTCATTTTCACATAAAAAAACCGACCCCGTGAGGTCGGTCTTTCGGCGGCCGAGCGGCTAGGGTTTAGAGACCGAGTCGGCGGCAGATTTCCAGCGTTAGGGCCGACTGGTTCATGGTGTAGAAATGCAGCCCCGGTGCGTCGCCTTCGATGAGTTGTTCGCAGAGGTCGGTGACGACGTCGAGACCAAAGGCCTTGATGCTGTCGGCATCGTCGCCGTAGCTTTCCAGCGTGCGGCGCATCCAGCGCGGGATCTCCGCACCACAGGCATCCGAGAAACGGGCCAGCTTGGTAAAGCCGCTGATCGGCATGATGCCCGGCACGATGGGCTGGGTCACACCAGCATTACGGGCCGCATCCACGAAGTTGAAGTAGGCATCTGCGTTAAAGAAGTACTGCGTGATCGCCGAGTCGGCACCGGCGTTCATCTTGGTGACGAAGGCGCGTAGGTCGTCGGCCGGCGTGCGGGCTTGCGGGTGCCATTCCGGATAGGCGGCGACTTCGATGTGAAACTGATCGCCGGTGGTATCGCGAATGAATTCGACCAACTCGTTGGCGTAACGGAACTCGCCCGCTTCGGCCATACCGGAGGGTAGGTCGCCGCGCAGGGCGACGATGCGGCGAATGCCCAGTTCCTGATACTCGTCGAGAATCTCGCGGATGCTCTCGCGGGTGGAACCGATGCACGACAGATGCGGTGCGGCGTCGATGCCCTCGCTCACCATCTCGCGGATCACGTCGAAGGTGCGCTCACGCGTGGAACCGCCGGCCCCATAAGTGACCGAACAGAAGGTCGGTTCGAGCACGGCGAGTTTTTCGCGGACGACGCGCAGTTTGTCGAGGCCTTCCGGCGTTTGCGGCGGGAAGTATTCGACGGAGAGTTCGACGGACGGTTGCGTCATGGTGAATGCCTGGAGATCAGCGTTGCTCAACGCGCGGTTGCTCGGTCAGCGACGAGAGGAACCAGCTGGCGATGCTGTAAACGATAGAACCGAAGAGTGCCGAGAAGAAGCCCTCGACCACGAAACCGCTGAGGATGTCGCCTACCCACCAGAACATCATCGCGTTGATGACGAACAGGAACAGACCCAGCGTAAGCAGGGTGACCGGTAGCGTCAGCAGGATGAAGATCGGGCGGATGATGGCGTTGACCAGGCCGAGAATGACGACGGCGATGAGCGCCGAGCCAAAGCTCTCGATATGAATGCCCGGCACGATGTACGGTACGAGCAGCAAGGCGACGGCATTCAATGCCCAGGTCAACAGCAGTTTCATGGCGAGTTTCCTTGATTAGTAGCGGTAGTGTTCCGGCTTGTACGGACCCGATTTTGACACACCGATGTAGGCGGCCTGTTGATCGGTCAGTTCCGTGAGCTGGGCGTTCAGCGTTTTCAGCTGCAGGCGGGCGACCTTTTCATCGAGGTGCTTGGGCAGCGTGTAAACACCGACCGGGTACTTGTTGCTATCGCGCTCGGTCCACAGTTCGATCTGGGCGATCGTCTGGTTGGCGAACGACGACGACATCACGTAAGACGGATGGCCCGTACCGCAGCCCAGGTTCACGAGGCGACCCTTGGCCAGCAGGATGATGCGCTTGCCGTCCGGGAAGATCACGTGATCGACTTGCGGCTTGATCTCTTCCCACTGGTATTTTTCCAGCGAGGCGACATCGATTTCGTTGTCGAAGTGACCGATGTTGCAGACGATGGCGTTGTTCTTCATCTTGGCCATGTGGTCATGGGTGATGACGTGGAAGTTACCGGTCGTGGTGACGAAGATGTCGGCGTGTTCGGCGGCGTATTCCATGGTGACGACGCGGTAGCCTTCCATCGCGGCTTGTAGGGCGCAGATCGGATCGATTTCGGTGACCCAGACTTGCGCCGACAGGGCGCGCAGTGCTTGAGCCGAACCCTTGCCCACATCGCCGTAACCGGCAACCACGGCAACCTTACCGGCAACCATCACATCGGTGGCGCGCTTGATGCCATCGACCAGCGATTCGCGGCAGCCATACAGGTTGTCGAACTTCGATTTGGTGACCGAGTCATTGACGTTGATGCCGGGGAACTTGAGGTCGCCACGGGCATGCATCTGATACAGACGGTGCACGCCGGTGGTGGTTTCTTCAGTGACACCCTTGATCTTGTCTAGGCGTGTGGAGTACCAGGTCGGATCCACAGCGATCTTGGCCTTGATGGCGGCAAACAGGATGCGTTCTTCTTCGCTGCCCGGATTGTTCAGCACGGCTTGATCTTTTTCAGCCTTGGCACCCAGGTGCAGCAGCAGGGTGGCGTCGCCGCCGTCATCAAGAATCATGTTCGAGTAACCGCCGTCGGTCCACTCGAAAATGCGGTGGGTGTAATCCCAGTAGTCTTCCAGCGACTCGCCCTTCACGGCAAAGACCGGCGTGCCCTTGGCAGCGATGGCCGCAGCTGCGTGATCCTGCGTCGAGAAGATGTTGCACGAGGCCCAGCGTACTTCGGCACCCAGCGCTTGCAGGGTTTCGATCAGCACGGCGGTTTGAATGGTCATGTGCAGCGAACCGGTGATGCGGGCGCCACGCAGCGGTTGGGTGGCGGCGAATTCTTCGCGGATCGCCATCAGGCCCGGCATTTCGGTTTCTGCAATCAGAATCTCGCGACGGCCCCAATCGGCCAGCGACATATCTGCAATGACGTAATCTTTGGATGTTGCGTTCATAGAGCTTCCTTTTCCCTAAGAGCGAGGGGAGTGCATCAAGCAAGGAAACCGTTGAACGTGTGTTGCATGTTCTGCGGTCTTCACCTGATCCACCAACCCCACAGGTTGGTCAGGTGAGCGCAGTTAATCAGTCCGAGCCTGGCAGCAGAAGACTCTGCGTCGCAGCGCTCCTCGGAATGGATCGAATTGTACCAGACACTGCGCGAAAAAAATCCCGGACCGCCCAAATAGGCTTCCGGGATCAATGGGTTACAACGAATTACAGACCGGCGGCGGCACGCAGGGCGTCGGCCTTGTCGGTCCACTCCCAGGTGAATTCCGGCTCTTCGCGGCCGAAGTGGCCGTAAGCGGCGGTCTTCGAGTAGATCGGGCGCAGCAGATCCAGCGCTTGCACGATGCCCTTCGGACGCAGGTCGAAATGTTCGGCGACCAGTGCGGCGATCTTTTCGTCGGCGATCTTGCCGGTGCCGAAGGTGTTGACCATCAGCGAGACCGGCTTAGCGACGCCAATCGCGTAAGCCACTTGCACTTCAGCCTTGTCGGCCAGACCGGCAGCGACGATGTTCTTCGCCACGTAACGGCCAGCGTAGGCGGCCGAACGGTCGACCTTCGACGGATCCTTACCCGAGAACGCGCCACCACCGTGGTGCGCTGCGCCACCGTAGGTGTCGACGATGATCTTACGGCCGGTCAGGCCGCAGTCACCGTGCGGACCACCGACCACGAAACGGCCGGTCGGGTTGATCAGGTAACGGATCTTGTCGTTGATGAACTCGGCAGGCAGCACCGGCTTGATGATCTCTTCGATCACGGCTTCTTCGATCTGCTTGTGGGTCACGTCAGCGTCGTGCTGGGTCGAGACCACGACGGTGTCGATGGCGACCGGCTTGCCGTCGACGTAACGCACGGTGAGCTGGCTCTTGGCATCCGGACGCAGCCAAGGCAGGCGGCCGTCGCGGCGCAGGTCGGCCTGACGCTGCATGATGCGGTGCGCGTAGAAAATCGGGAACGGCATCAGGGTCGGGGTTTCGCGGCAGGCGTAACCGAACATCAGGCCCTGGTCGCCAGCACCTTGATCCAGATCGATGCCTTCGCCTTCGTTCACGCCCTGGGCGATGTCCGGGCTCTGACGGTTAATGGCGGTCAGAATGGCGCACGACTTGTAGTCGAAGCCGATGTCCGAGTTGTCGTAGCCGATGCGGCGCACGGTGTCTTGTGCGATTTCACGGTAGTTAATGTGGGCCGAGGTCGTGATCTCGCCGGAGATCACGACGAGACCGGTCGAAACCAGCGTTTCGCAGGCGACACGGGCTTTGGGGTCTTCGGCCAGGATGGCGTCGAGGATGGCGTCAGAGATCTGATCCGCCACTTTATCGGGATGGCCTTCCGAGACGGACTCGGATGAAAAGAGAAACTCGCTCATTTACATACTCCAGAAACAACAAATCCCCGGTGGACTTGGTCCGGCGTACTACTGCCGGGGGGCGTGTCCTGCTCCGGGGATCGGTTCGAGCGAGGGACGCTTTAGCAGATTCGGCCGCTGTTTTCAGCTGGCCCCGCCCTGCAAGTTGTCGTATTAACTCGGCGGTCTGAGATAATTGTGTCTGTAAAATCCTTTTGCGTCAACCGTCTGCACTTGTTCGCCTTATGTCTGAAATGCAAACACCTGCCAACCTGTCGTTAAAGCATCGTTGCTATCTGGGGATTGTTCGCTGGCTGGCCCAGTTGCCGTTGCCGCTGCTGCAGGTCGTGGGCGGGCTGGTTGGCCGTGTGGTTTATCGTGTTTCGGGGGAGTATCGCCACCATTTCGACGCGAACCTGGCGCAAGCCTTCGGGCCAGCAGCCGTGGCGCAGATCGGCCCTGTAGCGCGCGCCGAGGCCGGTAAGGCGATCTTCGAGTTGCCTTGGCTGTGGTTGCATCCCCGTGGCGAGATTCTGAGCACTTTGCGCCGGGTCGAGGGTTGGGAACATGTGCAGGCCGCCCAGGCGGCGGGCAAGGGGATTTTGTTTCTGACGCCACATCTGGGCTGCTTCGAGATCACGGCACAGTACGCCGCCAGCCACCCGGAGGCTTCGCCCATTACCGTGTTGTTCCGGCCGCCGCGCCAGCGCTGGGCCGAATCGATTCTGCGCTATGGCCGCACCCGCGCGGGGATGGAAGTCGCCCCGGCCGATTTGTCGGGCGTGCGTCGTCTCATTCGTGCGCTGAAATCGGGTGAATCCGTGGGCTTGTTGCCGGATCAGGTACCGCCGGCGGGCCAGGGGGCTTGGTTGCCGTGGTTCGGCCGACCCGCGTATACGATGACCTTGGCGGCACGTTTGGCGCAAACCGGTGCCAGCGTGATTTTTGCTTACGCCGAGCGTCTGCCGAAGGGCCAAGGTTTTGTGTTGACCTGCACCCCGCCGGAAGCGCCATTGCCGCTGGAGGATCTGGAAGCGATGGCTACGGCGATTAACGGGAATCTGATGCAATTGATCCGCCGCTGCCCGACGCAGTACTTGTGGGGCTATAACCGCTATAAAGCCCCGCGCGGTAGCGGCGAAGAAGCGCAGCGCCCGGCGTCGGCACAGGTAGAATCCGGGTCATGAAAATTAAATTCTCCAAGATGCACGGTCTGGGTAATGACTTTGTCGTCATTGACGGCATGCGTCAGTATGTGGCGTTCACGCCAGAACAGATTCGTGCGCTGGGCGATCGCCATACCGGCATCGGATTTGATCAGCTGCTGCTGGTCGAACCGCCTGAAGCGCCGGGTGCAGATTTTCGTTACCGCATCTTCAATGCCGACGGCGGCGAGGTGGAACAGTGTGGCAATGGTGCGCGTTGCTTCGTGCGCTTTGTGCACGACCAAAAACTGACGGATAAAAATGCGATTGTGGTTGAGACCAGGCGCGGCATGATTCATCCACGTCTGGAAGCCGATGGTCTGGTGACGGTGGATATGGGCCAGCCGCGTTTTGCGCCGACAGAGATTCCATTTGAGTCCGACACCGATGCCGCCGAACAACCGTTGCAATTGCCCGATGGCACCACGCTGACGATGGGTGTCGTGTCGATGGGTAACCCGCATGCCGTGACGGTGGTGGCCGATGTTGATACCGCACCCGTGGCCGTGCAAGGGCCGCAGGTGGAAAATCACGCGCGCTTTCCGCAACGCGTGAACGCGGGCTTTATGCAGATTGAAGATCGCCACAACATTCGTTTGCGCGTGTACGAGCGCGGCGCGGGTGAAACGCTGGCGTGCGGCACGGGCGCTTGCGCCGCGGTGGTGTCGGGCATTCGCCGTGGCTTGCTCGATTCACCGGTGCGGGTACAAACGCGCGGTGGTGATTTGAGCATTGCCTGGGGTGGCGTGGGCCAACCGGTCATCATGACCGGCCCGGCCGTAACGGTTTTTACTGGAGAGATCGACGTATGAGCGTGACGCGCGAAGCAGTGCTGGACTATCTGAAGAGCCATCCGGAAATCTTTGAGGAGCAGGCCGAATTTTTCCATCAGGTCGAGATCTCGCATCCCTATAGCGGCCGCACGATTTCGTTGGCCGAGCGCCAGATGATCAACCTGCGCGAAAAGAATCGCTTGCTCGAGCACCGCCTGGGTGAACTGCTGGGCGTCGGTGAAACCAATGATGCGCTGGGTGCGCGCATGCATCAGCTGACGATTGCGCTGGTCGGTGCCAATCGACTCGACCAGATGGTGGCGTTGATTCTCAAATCACTGGCCGAAGACTTTGGTGTGCCGCAGGCGCGGCTGCGCCTCTGGGGCGAGGGGGCGTCGAACCTGAGTCACGAAGTATGCACGCCGGTGAGCGCTGAACTCATTAAAGAAGCATCGGGGATGAATCACCCGGTGACAGGTTCCGTTCGTACCGGCGAAGTCGCCGCTTGGTTCGGTAGCGAAGGCGATAATGAAGCCATCGCGTCCATGGCGCTGGTACCGCTGCGCTTTGATGGCCAGACGCTGGGTCTGCTGGCGATGGGTTCGGATGATGCCGAGCGTTTTGTAGCCGGTATGGGCACCTTGTATATCGAACGACTCGGCGATGTGATCGCCGCATCGCTGTCGCGCGTTCTGCGCGCCTGAGGTTTTAGACGATGGCGGCTGCCGGGCAAACTGAGGCGCCTGAAGCGCTCTGGCCCGGTGCCGAAGACTGGCTGGCCGAACTGCGCGACCAGCGGCGTGTGTCGCCGCACACCCTGAGCAATTACGAACGCGATTTGCGCCGACTGCAAGGTTTGGCGAATGGCGCTGCGCCGGCCGATTTAACGGCGCTGGATCTACGCCGCTTTGTGGGCCGTTTGCATGCGGGTGGTTTGTCGGGGCGTTCGATCGCGCGCACGCTGTCGGCCTGGCGCGGTCTGTTGCGCTGGCTGGCGCGGCGCGGCGTGCTCGATGCCAATGTCGCCGAAGGCTTGCATGCGCCGAAGCATCCGAAGCGTTTGCCGGATGCGTTGTCGGTCGATGAAGCGTTTCGTTTGTTGAATCCTGTCGCGACTGCCGAGGTTGCGGATACTGAGAACCCAAAAGCATCGGCACGCGAGTGTCATCTGCAACTACGGGACCAGGCGATCTACGAATTATTTTATTCCTCGGGCGTGCGGTTATCGGAGCTCGTCGGCTTGAATCTTGATTGCCTGCCTGACCTGCGCCAAGGCGAAGTACGCGTACTCGGTAAGCGCAACAAGACCCGTATCGTGCCGGTAGGCAAGGCGGCGCTCAATGCGATTGAAGCTTGGCTCACCGTGCGCGAGCAGATCGCCAAGCCCGACGAAACGGCGCTCTTTGTTGGCCCGCAAGGCAAACGTATTTCGCCGCGCATGATCCAGTTACGACTGCAGCAGCATGGGCAGCGTCAAGGTTTGCCGCAACGCGTGCATCCGCACCAATTGCGCCACTCCTTCGCCACGCATATGTTGCAAGGCTCGGGTGATTTGCGCGCGGTGCAGGAGATGCTGGGCCATGCCAGCATTGCGTCGACGCAGGTGTATACCCATCTCGATTTTCAACATCTGGCGCAGGTGTACGACCAGGCGCACCCACGTGCCCATCGCGCCAAAGACGCGGCCGCACGTGACGCCGCTGAACAATTCACTCCCGATTCTAAAAACAACGATACCCCATGACTGCCACTCTGATTCTGAATGCCGGTAAATCCGGTTCTGTTCGTCGTCGCCATCCCTGGATCTTTGCCGGATCCGTGGCCACGCTCCAAGGCCGTGCCCGTAGCGGCGATACGGTGATCGTAGAAGACGAGCATGGTACGGCGATGGGGCGTGCTGCCTGGAGCCCCGAGTCGAAGATCCGCGCACGGCTATGGACCTTTGATCCTAACGAAACCATTGATCACGCATTCTTTAAGCGCCGTATTGCGCAAGCGGTTGCCCGCCGTACCGGATGGTCGGCGTTGCGCGGTGCGCAGCCGGAACCTGCGGGCGAACGCTTGATTCATGGCGAGGCCGATGGTCTGCCCGGCGTGATTGCCGATCGCTACGGCGATATGGTGGTGCTGCAACTGACGAGCGCGGGTGCGGATGCCTGGCGTGATGCGGTTGTCGCGGGCCTGGTGCAAGCTGTGGGTTGTCGGCGCATCTATGAACGATCGGATTCCGACGTGCGCAAGCTGGAAGGCCTGCAGCCGGTGACGGGTTGGTTGGCCGGCAAAGGGTTGGATGACACGCCACCAACAACGCTGCCGCAGATTGACGAGCATGGCGTGCGCTTTGGTGTCGATGTGGTCGGTGGCCACAAGACAGGCTTCTATCTGGATCAGCGCGATAACCGCTTGATGTTGCGTGCGTTGGCGCAAGGCCGCCGCGTGCTCAATTGCTTCTGCTATACCGGCGGTTTTTCGATGCAGGCGCTGGCCGGTGGTGCGGCATCGGTGATGTCGATTGATTCCTCGGGCCCGGCACTGGAACAGGCAAAGGCGAACCTGGCGATGAATCCGCAGTTGGATGCATCGCGTGCCGAATGGCGCGATGCCGATGTGTTCCAGGCGCTGCGCGATTATCACAAGGCCGGTGAGCAATTCGATCTGATTGTGCTCGACCCGCCCAAGTTTGCGCCGTCGGCGGCGCACGCGGATCAGGCGGCGCGCGCCTATAAAGATATCAACCTATTCGGTTTTAAATTGCTGGCACCGAGCGGCTTGATGATGACCTATTCGTGCTCGGGTGGGATCGGTATCGAGTTGTTTCAGAAGATCGTCGCAAGCGCCGCAGCCGATGCCGGTCGCGATGCACGCATTCTGCGCCGCCTGATGGCCTCGAGTGATCACCCAGTCGGCTTGGCCGCACCCGAAGGCGAATATCTCAAGGGCCTGCTGGTCGAAGCTGCTTGATGATCGCGCGGACGGATTCTGCCAGCCACGGGCGGCTTTGGGCTGGCTTGGGCATCGTGCTGTTGTCGCTTCTTTGGGGCTACACCTGGGTGCTTGCCAAGCAGGCCCTAGATTACGCGTCACCAATTACTATGACGCTCATTCGGGTCTTCGGCGGCGCAATGGCTCTATTTGTGGCGGTCAAGATTTTGCGTCAACCGATGGCCATGCCATCGCCACGCGCTGTGAGTATGATCGGCCTCTGTCAGGTTTCGGGCTTCATGTTATTGCAGACATTCAGCCTCAAGTTTGGCGCAGCCGGCAAGACGGCAGTGCTCGTATACACCATGCCGATCTGGACGTTGTTGCTCGCCTGGCCTGTCCTAGGGGAGCGGGTGCGTGGTGCGCAATGGGCAGCCGTGACAGGCATCTTGACAGGTTTGTTCTTGATAATCGAGCCATGGCATCTGGAGTCTGATTGGCTGAGTAATGGCTGCGGCATCGGTGCCGCCGTCTGTTGGGCCATGGGTACGGTGTTGGTTAAGAGGCTGCGCCAGGAGTCCCGGGTCAATCTGTTGACCTTGATGGCCT
>CALKUR010000025.1 GCA_937996725.1 uncultured Dechloromonas sp.
TGCGTACCCCCGCAGCATGAGGAGCCCACCCAGGCCCCACACAATGCCCATGCCAAGCCCACCAACGAAAAAACCGCCCGAAGGCGGTTTTGAGGAATAAGTTGTGAAGCCCGCCGATAAGCCGGATTCTGTGCACCACGGTTGCCCGTGATGTGACCGCCATTACTCTGGGCCGGGGGTCGCCCACCCGGCTCGGTGCTACCTACCCGCACACTCTCCGGAACCAGATCAACGTGTGCCTACTTGGTATTGCTGCGCGCAGAGATTGCCCGTTTCACCCGAACTCAATCGGCTCGTCTCTGTTGCTCTGATCCTCACCTCGCGGTGGAGAGGTATTACCTCCTGCGCTGTCCTGTGCAGTCCGGACGTTCCTCCAGTGCGGCCTTTCGGCTGATGCACCAGCGGCGGTCTGGCGAGCTTCACAGGGGGGATTATCGCTGGCCTGCATATGCACATGTCCTGGGGTCATATCAAACGGCGCACAATCCCTGCATTGTTTTGCCACTGATCTGGAGACCGACATGAAAGCCAGCAACATCCTCGACACCATCGGCCGCACGCCCCACATCCGCATCAACCGCCTCTTTGGCGCAGCTGCGAATGTCTGGATCAAGTCCGAGCGCAGCAACCCGGGCGGATCGGTCAAGGACCGAATCGCGCTCGCCATGGTCGAAGATGCCGAGCGCCGGGGCCTGCTGCAGCCGGGTGGCACCATCATCGAATGTACATCGGGCAATACCGGGATGGGTCTGGCACTGGCGGCCATCGTGAAAGGATACAAATGCATTTTTGTAACTACCGATAAACAGTCCAAAGAAAAAGCAGATATTTTAAAAGCTGTTGGCGCCGAAGTAATTGTATGCCCTACCAATGTTTTACCTGAAGATCCTCGCAGTTATTATAGTGTAGCAAAAAGATTAGGGCAAGAAATTCCAAATTCGATGTACATGAATCAGTACGATAATTTGGCCAACCGTCAAGCCCATTACGAATCTACGGGTC
>CALKUR010000026.1 GCA_937996725.1 uncultured Dechloromonas sp.
AAAAAATGGGCATAAAGCCCATCTCGCCGTAAAAACCGGCTGTGCCATCGGACGGGATCTCAACGATCCAGCCTAACGGCACGGGAATGTCAAAACTTTTCAATTATAAGGGTTTTTTTGCCTTTGGTCGAGTTTTTCCGGCGTCCCCACTCCGCCTCGGCGCGGCGCCAAGCCCCTGAGACCGCGCCTGGCCGCGGCTACGCGGGGCGGCTTTGCCGCCGGGCCTTGCGCCACGGACTTTCTGGCCTACGTTGCGTGACGGGCCTTCGGCCTCGGCGCCCAGGGATTTGACCAGTCTTTCGACGTCTTTTTCATCGACCTGCAGGCTCTGACCGCGCTTGAGACGCGGCGGCAGATAGAACGGCCCATAACGCACACGGATCAGGCGGCTAACGGTACGGCCGACCGCCTCGAACAGACGTCGTACTTCGCGGTTACGCCCTTCGAAAATGGTGACGCGATACCACTGGTTGGCACCCTCGCCGCCCGCTTCTTCAATACTGGCCAGCGCGGCCGGCCCATCTTCAAGTTCGACGCCCTTCTTGAGTTTGTCTTTGGCTTCATCGTCGAGCGGACCCAGCACGCGCACCGCGTATTCGCGGATCATTTCGTTGCGCGGGTGCATCAGCGCATTGGCCAACGCCCCCGAAGTGGTAAACAACAACAGGCCGCTGGTGTTGAAATCCAGACGGCCGACGGCGATCCACTTACCGCCGCGCACCCGTGGCAGGTTGCTAAAGACGTTGGGACGACCCGCCGGGTCGCTACGCGACACGATCTCGCCTTCCGGCTTGTGATACAGCAGCACTTGCGGCGCACGAGTGGCACCATGCAGATTCACCAAGCGGCCATTGACCTTGACGCGATCCCCCGGCAGCACGCGCTGACCGACGGTGGCCGGTTGGCCATTGACCTGCACCCGCCCTTCGGAGATCCAGGCATCCATTTCGCGACGACCGCCGAGGCCCGATTGGGCTAGCAGCTTCTGCAGGCGCTCGCCCGCTGCCGCCGGCGCTTTGCGCTGCGGGGCGGCATCGTCTTCAAGCACATAGCTATCGGCATCATCAAAGTCGTCAAAATCTTCAACGACTTCAGCGTGTTCGGTACGAACGGGAGCGCGACGTGCGGCGGCCGGCTTTTTAGCGGCCGGCGGGCGAATCGGCGAATTCTTTCTAGACATATGTTCGATTAGACCTCGGGCACGCCTTCCAGAGCGGCCTGCATGGTTTCTAGCGGTGGCAGTTCGCTGAGGCTACGTAGCCCCAGATCGTCGAGGAACTGGCGCGTGGTGGCGTACAGCGCAGGACGGCCCGGCGTTTCGCGATGGCCGACGGTGTCGATCCAACCGCGTTCTTCCAGCGTGCGGATGACTTGCGTGGCGACAGTAACGCCGCGGATGTCTTCGATATCGCCACGGGTGACGGGCTGACGGTAAGCGATGATTGCGAGCGTTTCCATGACGGCACGCGAATAACGCGGCGGCTTTTCGGGATTCAGGCGATCCAGGTGTGGCTGGATCTTGGCGTGTGTACGGAAACGCCAACCGTCGGCCAGCTCGAGCAATTCACAGCCCCGGTTCTGCCAGCGCTCCTGCAGATGACTCAGCGCCTGACGGATTTCGTCGGCAGCGACGGTGTCGTCGAACAGGCGACGCAGATGCGGCATATCGAGCGGTGCCTGCGATGCCAGCAACGCGGCTTCAACGATGCAGGCCAGCTCGGCGACATCAATCACGGGACCGGCGGCAACTTCACCTTCGGTGTTTTCAACCAGCTCGGTCAGGGAACGTTGTTCTTCAGACACTTTCATCCTCCTCGGGCAAATCGTCTGCCTCGGGTACTTCAAACATCGATTGTTCTGGGGCATCGGTCGGTAGACGCACATAGATCGGCGCGAATGCGGCCGTCTGCGTCATTTCCAGTAGATGCTCTTTACAGAGTTCGAGCAAGGCGATGAAGTTGACGACGACCACCGCCACACCGCCGGTGACATCGAATAACTCGCCAAACTCCAGATAGCCTTCGCTGGTGCGTAGTCGGCGCAGAATAAGGCCCATATGTTCGCGCACGGATAGTTCTTCGCGCGCGATCTTGTGATGCGTATGCAGCTTGGCCTGACGCACCACGGCACGCCAGGCTTCGTGCAGATCTTCGGCCGATACGTCGGGATGGCGTACCACCGCTTCGCGATCCACCCAGACATTGAGCCACTGGAAATCGATCTCGGCTTTGGGCAGTTCGTCGATTTCGCGTGCGGCGAGTTTCATCTGTTCGTATTCGATCAGGCGACGCACGAGTTCGGCGCGTGGATCTTCGACTTCTTCTTCAAACGCGGCCTTGGGTCGCGGCAACAGCATGCGCGATTTGATTTCAATCAGCATGGCCGCCATGACCAGGTACTCGGCAGCAAGCTCCAGATTCTCCGATCGCATCGCTTCGACGTAATCCAGATACTGGTTCGTCAACGGTGCCATGGGAATGTCGAGGATGTCGACGTTGGCTTTACGGATCAGATACAGCAGGAGATCGAGCGGGCCTTCGAAGGCGTCGAGCATGACCGACAACGCGTCGGGCGGGATGTACAGATCCTGCGGCAGATCGACGATGGGCTGACCGTAAAGCATGACGCGCGGCTCGCCCGCTTCGACGGTGACGGAGATGGCCTGCGCGTAAGGTACGGTTTCCGGCATGGCCGACTCGGTTGCCACGTTTTCAGGCGCAGCCACTTCCGGCGTGATGTCCGGTTGCGGTTGTTGCTCGGGGTTCTGATCGTCGGTGGTCATAGTTCGCTCAGGCACTCGTGAGGCCCATAACGCACCGCACGCGGCTCATGGTCTGGTCGGCGAGTGCGCGGGCACGTTCGGCACCCTCACGCAGAATACGTTCGATTTTTTCCGGATCAGCCGCAAAGGCGTCGGCACGCGCGCGCATCGGTGCGAGCACGACTTCGATACCTTCGGCCACGGCGTTCTTGCAATCGATACAACCGATACCGGCGCTGGTGCAACCTTCGGTGACCCACTGCTTTTTGGCATCGTCGCTGTAGACCTCGTGCAACTGCCATACCGGACAATTTTTCGGGTTGCCGACGTCGGTACGGCGCACGCGCGCCGGATCGGTCGGCATGGCCTTGAGTTTCTTCACCACATCTTCCGGCTTTTCGCGCAGGCTGATGGTGTTGTTGTAGGACTTGGACATCTTCTGACCGTCCAATCCCGGCATCTTGGAAGCTTTAGTGAGCAAGGCGGCCGGCTCGACCAGAATGGCCTTGCCGGAACCGACCAGCCAGCCCCAGAGGGATTCTTTGTCACTGAGGTTCAACGCGTCGGCACCAGCCAGGAAGGCTTCGGCTTGCGTCAGTACTTCGCGGTCGCCATCTTGCTGATAACGCTGGCGCAGTTCCTTGTAGGGTTTGGCCGCCGGACCCAGTTTCTTGAGGGCGGCGATGACTTCCTGTTCGAATTCAGGCGTACGACCGTAGAGGTGATTGAAGCGGCGCGCGACTTCGCGCGTCAGTTCAATGTGCGGCACCTGGTCTTCGCCGACGGGCACATGGCGCGCATCGTAGACCAGGATGTCGGCCGACTGCAGTAGCGGATAACCGAGAAAGCCGTAGGTCGACAGATCTTTGTGCGAAAGCTTTTCCTGCTGATCCTTGTAGGTCGGCACGCGTTCAAGCCAGCCTAGCGGCGTCATCATCGACAGCAGCAAATGCAGTTCGGCGTGTTGCAATATTTGCGACTGCTGGAAAATGATGGACTTTTCCGGGTCGAGGCCGGCGGCAAGCCAGTCGATGACCATATCGCGGCTGGCCTGGGCGATACTTTGAGGCGCGTCGTAATTGGTCGTGAGCGCGTGCCAGTCGGCCACAAAGAACAGACACTCGTAGTCGTTCTGCAGACGCACCCAGTTTTCGAGAACGCCGTGATAGTGGCCAAGGTGCAGACTGCCCGTCGGGCGCATGCCGGAAAGTACGCGTTCAGCAGACATCAGACACTCAGATAAAGAAAACGGTGGAAATCAATGTGGCGGCGGCCTGATACAGCGGCATGATCAGCACGCCCAACAGGCCTGTGGCCAGGAGCAGCAACAGAATCGGCAGGCCATACGGCTCGCTGCGACCATAGGTATGTGCGGCATGGGGCGGCAGCAGGCTGAACAGCACGCGGCCACCATCCAGCGGCAGGATTGGCACCAGGTTGATGGCCATCAGCATCAGGTTGATGGAAATACCGACCCGCGACATTTCTTCGAGCGGAACGCTGTAGTAGTTGTTGGTTGACAGAGCGAGCTTAAGCAGCAGCGCCCAGCCGAAGGCCATCACCAGGTTGATGCCGGGGCCGGCGAGCGCGACCCAGCGCATATCTTCACGCGGATGGCGCAGACGGCTGTAATCGACCGGCACGGGCTTGGCCCAGCCGAACAAGATGCCGCCAAACAGCAGCGTTAACGCCGGCACGACAATGGTGCCTACCAGATCGATGTGGCGGATCGGGTTCAGGCTGATCCGGCCCATCTGGTACGCCGTCGGGTCGCCGAAATAGCGCGCCACATAACCATGCGCTGCTTCGTGCAGCGTAATGGCAAATATGATGGGAATGGCCGCAATGGCCAGGTAGGCGATATCGATATTCATAAGGGAACCGTTAGGCAGCGATTCTAACAGAGGCCAGCCCGCGCGCCCCGCCTGTTTGTCGACTTCCGGCGGGTTATTCCAGCCCCAGCGGTGCCAATGGGCCGTGCCCACGGCGCAATACCGTCGGCGGCATTTCGCAGAGATCGATGACCGTCGTGGGTTCGGTGCCGCACCAGCCGCCTTCCACCACCAGATCCAGCTGCGGCTGCAGACGTTCTTTGATCGACCAGCCGTCGCTGAGCGGGTCGTCATCACCCGGCAGCATGAGCGTGGTGGTCAGCAAGGGCTCGCCCAGCGCTTCCAGCACGCCGAGCATGATGCGGTTATCGGGCACGCGCAGCCCCAACGTCTTGCGTTTGGGATGCAGGATCCGGCGCGGCAGCTCTTTGGTGCCTTCGAGGACGAAGGTATAGGCCCCGGGGGTCGCCAGCTTGAGCAAGCGGTACTGGGCGTTATCGACGCGAGCGTACTGACCGATGTCGGAAAGATCCCGGCACATCAGGGTCATGAGATGGTGATCGTCGATGCCGCGAATCTTGCGGATCTTGTCGAGCGCGGCGGCATCGCCCAGGTGGCAAGCCAGCGAATAACAGGAGTCGGTCGGCAAGGCGGCAATCGCCCCTTTGCGCAACAAATCAGCGGTCTGCTCGAGCAAACGCGGCTGCGGATTGTCTGGATGAATGTTGAAGTACTGTGTCACAAATGTCGCTTAATTAACTGATTTACCAATTATTCCAGACAGGAACTACACCCTCAGGCAAGGGTAGACTGCGCCCCAGGTCAACATAGCTTTCATCGGGACCATGGAAATCCGAACCCTGCGAACCCATAAAAGCGTAGTGACGGGCCTGACGACCAAAGTGGGCGATCTGCTCGGGCGTATGGCTCCCAGAGGCGACTTCAATCGCCTCCCCGCCCAGATCCCGGAATGCCTCGAAAAGCTTGCCGAGTTCTTTGTTGGACATCCGGTAACGGCCCGGATGAGCGATGACGGCGACACCACCGGCCGCCTTGATCCAGCCGAGCGCTTCTTCCAGTAACGGCCAGGGATGCGGCACATAACCGGGCTTGCCGGGCGTGAGATAGCGGTCGAAGACCTGTTTGACCTCACGACAAGCCCCCATTTCAACCAACGCCCGGGCGAAATGCGCCCGCGAAACGAGCTCGGGGTTACCGACGTAGGTCATGGTTTTGGCCAGAATGCCTTGGAAACCGACCTTTTCCAGCTCGGCGGCGATACGTTCGGCACGATTGGCACGTCCGATGCGGATGCTGTCGAGCCCGGCGACGATGGTCGGATTCTTCGGGTCGATCTTGAGGCCGACGATATGCACGGAATGGTCGGTCCACTCCACCGAGATTTCGGTGCCCGGTACCAGGTTCAGTCCCAGCGCTTCAGCCGCAGCCTGGGCCTCAGGCAAGCCGGCCAACCCATCGTGATCGGTCAGCGCCAGCGTGGTGACGCCGTTGGCGTGCGCGCGCGCCACCACCTCGGCCGGCGGCAACATACCGTCGGAGGCCGTGGAATGGCAATGCAGGTCGTAGCGTGCTTCGCTGGCAGCGAGATTCATCAAGGTGGCTTTATGTGTCTGAGAGATCGGCATAAAATGCCCAACCGCCCATTTTACTGGATTGGCCCGCGCCATGAGCATCTATCAACTCGAAGACCGGATTCCCCAGATCGACCCGACCGCCTGGGTTGCCCCCAGCGCCGTGCTGATTGGCCTGGTTGAGTGCGCCGAAGAGTCCTCGGTCTGGTGGAACGCCGTACTGCGCGGGGACAACGAACCCATCGTGATCGGCCCACGCACCAATGTGCAGGATGGTTGCGTGTTTCATACCGACCCGGGCGCGCCGCTAGTTCTGGAAGCCGATGTCACCATCGGCCACAAGGTGATGCTGCATGGTTGCCGTATCGGCCGGGGTAGCCTGATCGGCATCGGCACGACGATTCTGAACCATGCCGTCATCGGCGAACACAGCCTGGTGGGTGCCGGCACGCTGATCCCCGAACGTAAGGTCTACCCGCCCCGCTCGCTGATCATGGGCACGCCCGGCAAAGTCGTGCGCGAACTCACCGATGAGGAAGTGGCGAAGCTGATGAACAGTGCCGCTAAGTATGCGCAAAACGCCAAGCGCTACCGCGACCACCTGAAGCGCATCGACTAGCCCATCAGCCTAAGCCGCCTTGAAGTTCACCGGCCGCACCCCATATTGATTGAAACCATTCACGAAAGTTTGCATGCTGCGCGAAACCGATCGCTTTGTCCGCTTCCATTTTCCGGAACTTTCCATCCGTGGTGCTTGGGTGCACCTCGACGAGACCTACCGGGCGCTGATCAACGGCCGCAATTACCCGACCGCCGTGAGCCGCATGTTGGGCGAGATGGCCAGCGTGACTGCGCTGATGGCCGGGCAACTCAAGCACCCCGGTCGCCTGACTTTTCAGATGCGCGACCCGGGTCCGATCAATCTGCTGGTGATGGATTGCACCGACAAACTCGGTCTACGCGGCACCGCGCAATGGGACGCAGCCTTTTCGGCACAGCTACAAAGCCCCGATTTTCAATGCCTGAATACACACGGCGACGATGAAGAAACCAGTAGCCGTCTGATGATGACGCTGGACGCACAGCAGTTCAGCACACCCTGGCAGAGCTTTGTACCGTTGGTCGGACAATCGCTATCGGAAGCCTTTAGCCACTACCTGACTCAATCCGAACAGCAACCCACCCTGCTCTACCTAGCCGCCAACGACACACAAGCTGCCGCTCTCTTCCTACAGGCGATGCCGGGTGCGGACGAGGCCGATGCCGATGGCTGGAACCGCTTGACGCATCTCTTCACCACGCTCACCGATCGCGAGCTACTGCAGCTCGATCCGGCCCAACTCCTGACCACGCTGTTCCCCGAAGAACTGATTAGCCTGGCACCGGGTCAGGGTTTGCACCACGCGGGCGAACGCAACTGGGACAAAGTACGCAACATGGTGCGCAACCTGGGCAAAAACGAAGTGGATGCGATTCTGCGCGAGCATGGCGCGGTCGTGATTCATGACGAACTGAGTAATCAGGAATACCGCTTTACGCCGGATGAAGCGTTGGCGTTATTTGCCGAACATAGCGGTGTCGAGAGCGGCCAGGCGAGCCCAACACTGCACTAACGGTCACGACGCCGAGGCAGCAGCCGATCAATCACGGTCGGCCAAAACCTTGCCGGGATTCATCAGGCCTTTGGGGTCTAGTGCCTCTTTGAGTTTGCGCATCAGGCCGATACTACCGGCCGGCGCATGTTGCTGTAGCCAGCCAGTCTTCAACTGACCAATGCCGTGTTCGGCAGCAATGCTGCCTCCTAGACGCGTGACCACGTCATACACAATGCAGTTGGCGTCGTTACTGCGCGCGATGAGTTCGGCATTCTGTGCCGCATCGGCATACGACAGGTTGTAATGCAGGTTGCCGTCGCCAATGTGGCCAAACGCCACGATACGGATTCCCGGAAAGGTTTTTTCCAGCGCCGCTGAGGCGTCGTTAATGAAGGCCGGGATGTGCGAGATCGGCAAACCGACATCGTGCTTGATCGAGAGCCCTTCACGCTTCTGGGCTTCAGCCAGCCCTTTACGAATGGCCCACAATGCCTGTTGACCTGCATCGTCGCGCAAGATCAGACCCGGTTCGAGGCCATGTTTGGTACAACCACGCTGCCAGCCATCAAGCAAGGCGTCTAGAAATACCGCATCGTGCGCCGAGACTTCCATCATCAACGCCCAATGATTCGGCGAGCCCGGCCATTGGGCCTCGGCGGGCAACTTCGCTTCTGGTAAATGCTGACGCACCAGCAATAACGTGGGTGCAGAAATCAGTTCTGCGGCCGTCTGCGCACCGGCAAAGACCGACTGCGCCAACTCATGCGCACGGACAGCGCTGTCGGTATCGGGCAGATCCAACCAGATGAGTGCACGTGCCGATGGCCGTGGCATCAATTTCATGGTGGCGGCAGTAATTAATCCCAGCGTACCTTCGGCCCCGATGAACCATTGCTTGAGATCGAAACCGGTGTTGTCTTTACGCAGACCGCCCAGCTTAGACCAGATCGTCCCATCCGGCAGCACCACTTCCAGCCCCAGGCAAAGATCTCGGGTCATGCCATAACGCAGCACCTGCAGACCACCGGCGTTGGTGGCCAGCGTGCCACCGAGCGTACTGCGATGCCCGGCACCCAGCGTGAGCGGATAGAGACGATCAACGCACTCGGCGGCGGCTTTGAGTTCATCCAGCGTGACGCCGGCTTCAGCAGTGATGCTGAAGTTTCTGGCATCGACATCGCGGATGCGGTTCATGCGTGTCATGGCAACGACGACGGCACGACCGGTGTCATCAGGCGTGGCTCCACCGCATAAACCCGTGTTGCCGCCTTGCGGCACGATGGGCGTATTCGCGTCAACGCAAAGGCGCACGACCTCGGCGACTTCAGCCGTTGTATGTGGCAAAACGATGGCCAATGCGCGGCCGTGATAACGCCCGCGCCAATCATCGAGATAGACCGCTTGGGCCGCAGGATCGGTGATGACCTGATCGGTGCCGAGGCACGCTTGCAATTGCGCGATCAGGGTCTGTTTCATACTCAGTTCACCGCGGACGCGACCAGCGGTTCGGCGTAGAGATCATGTTCGTCGGCATCGACGATACGGACGGCAATACGATCGCCCGGTGCGCAATCGGTAAAACCCATGACCTGGACGACGCCGTCGATGTCCGGCGCTTCGCGCCAGCTGCGGCCGATGGCACCCTCCTCGTCGACATCATCGATGACGATAACTTCTTCATCGCCGATGCGTTGCGCCAGTTTGTCGGCCGAAATATCGGACTGGAACTGCATCAGGCGCATGCGGCGCGATTCGCGCTCTTCTTCCGGTACCGGATTAGCTAATTCATTGGCCGTCGCACCTTCGACCGGCGAATAGGCAAACGCGCCGACGCGGTCGAGTTGCGCTGCTTCGAGGAAACCGAGCAGTTCCTGGAACTCGGCTTCGGTCTCACCGGGGAAGCCCGTGATGAAGGTGGAACGAATGACCAGCTCCGGGCAGATGTCGCGCCAGGCCTGAATGCGCTTGAGCACGTTCTCGCTGGAGGCCGGCCGCTTCATGGCTTTGAGAATACGCGGGCTGGCATGCTGAAATGGGATATCCAGATACGGCAGGATCTTGCCTTCGGCCATGAGCGGAATGATGTCGTCGACGCTGGGGTACGGGTAGACGTAATGCAGCCGAACCCAGATGCCGAATTCGCCGAGCGCTTCGCACAAGGCCTGGAGTTGTGTCTTGACCGGACGGCCCTCCCAGAAGCCGGTGCGGTATTTGACGTCGACGCCATAGGCGCTGGTGTCCTGCGAGATGACGAGCACTTCCTTGACGCCCGCTTTGGCCAGCGCTTCGGCTTCTTTCAGCACGTCGCCGATGGGACGCGAAACCAGATCGCCTCGCAGCGATGGAATAATGCAGAAGGTACAACGGTGATTGCAGCCTTCGGAAATTTTCAGGTACGCGTAGTGCTTCGGCGTGATGCGTACGCCCTGCGGCGGCACCAGATCGGTGTAGGGATCATGCGGCATCGGTAGGTGTGAATGCACGACCGACATGACTTCATCCAGCGCATGCGGACCAGTAACCGCGAGCACGTCGGGATGCGCGGTCTGAACAACGCCCTCGCGCGCACCGAGGCAACCGGTGACGATGACCTTGCCGTTCTCACGAAGCGCTTCGCCAATGGCATCGAGCGATTCCTCGACGGCCGAGTCGATAAAGCCACAGGTGTTCACGACGACCAGATCGGCGCCGGCGTAATCGCCGACGACCTGATAGCCTTCTGCACGTAGGCGCGTGAGGATACCTTCGCTATCCACCGTGGCTTTGGGGCAACCGAGGCTGACCATGCCCACTTTGGGCGGATGCTGTTTCGATGTCTTTGTAGTCATGGGGCGTATTTTAGCAAGGGGGAGCGCGGCAACTGGGGTGGGCAGACCAATTAAAAAGGCGCCCTTAGGCGCCTTTTTAGCAAGCTTCGGCGGAAATTACTTGTTGCCTCCGATGCCCTGGAACATGTTGCGAGCCTGCGACTGAATCTGGGTCTGCATGTTCTGAACCATCTTCTGGCTCTGATCCATGTAGGTCGACATGAGCGTCTGCATGGCCGGACCCTGGAAGTTGAGGAACTGCGACCAGAGATCGCTGCTGTTGCTATTGCCCTGCATCTTCTTCTGGAAGTCAACGAAGGCCTTCATGTTGGTTTCCAGATACTGGCCCAGCACCGACTGCATAGCGTTGCCGTAGAAACGGATCATTTGCGACAGGACTTCGCTGCTGAAAATCGGCACACCACCGCTTTCCTCCTCCAGAATGATCTGGAGCAGGATGGCACGGGTCAGGTCGTCACCCGTCTTTGCGTCGACTACCGTGAAGTTTTCGTGCTGCAGCACGAGCTCCTTGATGTCGGCCAGCGTGATGTAGGCACTGGTACGGGTGTCGTACAAACGGCGGTTCGGATACTTCTTGATCAAGCGTTGTGTTTCAGTCATGCGATGGCCTTGGACAAAATTCTTGAAATGTCTTTGTGAACCGGTCTCTTTTAACCTGCCGATTTTGCAATGCATTATAAAACCAAAAGCCCTGTCGAGTAAACGCGACAGGGCTTTTAAATCAACGTGATGCAATCAGCATAACTATGCTAGCGCACCCGCAGCAAACAGCATTACTGGTAGTACAGACCGCCGTTGATGTTCATGGTCGTACCGGTGATGAAACCAGCCAGATCCGACGACAGATACACGGCGAGACCAGCGATTTCTTCCGGCTTGGCCAGACGCTTCATCGGCACGGTGTCGACGATGCTCTGCAGGATGTCTTCACGGATGGCCATGACCATCTTGGTGGCGACATAACCCGGGGCGATGGCGTTGACCGTTACACCCTTGGTGGCCATTTCGGCAGCCAGTGCCTTGGTGAAACCGATCACACCGGCCTTGGCAGCCGAGTAGTTGGTTTGACCGGCCTGACCCTTGACGCCGTTGACCGACGAGATGTTGATGATGCGACCCCAGCCCTTTTCGGCCATCTTGGCGGCGAACGGGTTGGTGACGTTGAATACGCTGTTCAGGTTGGTATTGATCACGGCATTCCACTGACCCTGATCCATCTTCGTGAAGAACTTGTCGCGGGTGATACCGGCGTTGTTGATCAGAACGTCAACGACACCGCCAGCCAGCTTTTCGGCTTCGGCAGCGGCGGCGACACACGATTCGTAGTTGCTGACATCGCAAGCGACGGGGATGAAGTTATTGAAACCTTCAGCCTTTTGCTCAGCCAACCAGGCTTCTTTGTCATCAAATTCAGGATGGTAAGCGGCGACCACTTTGTAACCTGCTTTGTCGAAAGCCTGACAGAAGGCGGTACCGAGGCCACCCATGGCGCCGGTGACGAATGCGATGTGCTGAGACATGTAAAGGTCCTTTCGGAGGAATAATCTGGGATAAACAGCCTGATGGCGGTGCTGCATAAACCCGCTTTGAAGGTAAGTTTATCCGGTCTTATTGCGCACCGCAACAATTGTTTCTCAAATGTAACAAGCCAGGCGATAGCCAACAGGGAAAACCATTACAAATCAACGGGTTTTAACGTACCTACCGGGTGCGACTTCGATGGGCTGGTGCTGTTTATCGCCCAGGGAATCGGGCGCGGGTTTTGCACCGCCCTTATGCGTTTCAAGCCAGGCGGCCCAATCTTGCCACCAGCTGCCACGCTGCTCCTGCGCCGTTTGGAGCCAATGGGCGGCATCACCCTTCTGGTCACCGTCCACCCAATAGGAACGACGATTCTTACTGGCCGGATTAATCACGCCGGCGATATGACCGCTGGCACCCAGTACGAAACGGTGTGGGCCCGGCAACAAGCGCGTGACCAGATAAGCCGTCTGCCAGGGCACGATGTGATCTTCACGTGCGGCAAACAGATAGGTCGGGGCGTCGATCTGACCCAGATCCACCGATTCGCCACAGATCTTGAGCTCACCCGGAATGCGCAATTTGTTCTCGAGATAGGTGTTGCGCAGATACCAGCAAGCCATCGGCCCCGGCAATCCGGTGGAGTCCGCGTTCCAGTAAAGGATATCGAAGGCGGCCGGCGTGTTGCCGAGTAGGTAGTTGCCGGAAATGTAAGGCCAGATCAGGTCGTTCGGGCGCAGGGAGGAGAACATCGTCGCCAGCTCACGCCCTTCGAGTAGACCGCCCTGCCCGATAGCCGCTTCACGGGCGGCAACCGAGGGCTCATCGATAAAGATATCGATGTCGCCGGTATCGGCAAAATCCAGCATGGTCGTGAGCAACGTCAATGAGCTTGCCGGCTGTTCACCGCGCGCGGCGAGCACGGCGAGCGCCGACGACAACAGCGTGCCGCCGACACAGAAGCCGAGCATGTTCATCGTTTGGCTGCCCGAGATGGCCTGGACCACGGGGATGGCCGCGAAGGGACCCAGTTCCAGATAATCTTCCCAGGTGCGCTGCGCGTCTTCTTTACCCGGGTTCTTCCAGGAAATCAGAAAAACCGTATGGCCCGATTCCACGGCGTAGCGCACCAGCGAAGACTCCGGCTGCAGATCCATGATGTAGAAGCGGTTGATACACGGCGGTGTGATCAACAGCGGCCGCTTGCCGACCTTGGGTGTCAGCGGCGCATACTGGATCAGCTGGATGAGTTCGTTTTCAAAAACAACTGCGCCTTCGGTCGTCGCCAGATTCTTACCGACTTCAAAGGCGGTTTCATCGGTGGTGCTGATGCGGCCCTTGGCCAGATCCCTGAGGAGATTGTTAATACCCTCGGTAATCGATTGACCGTCAGTCGCCAGCGCTTTCTGAATCACCTCGGGATTGGTCGCCGCAAAATTACTGGGCGACAGCGCGTCGATGAATTGACTGGTGAGGAAACGTACGCGGGCGGCATCTTTGCTGCTCTCGGTCGGCAAGGTTTCGGCCAAACTATTCAGAAACCGACTATTCAGGACGTACGCCTGACGCATGTAGTCATAAACGGGGCTCGATGACCAGGCCGCTGACGAAAAGCGCTTATCTTTCGCGGCCTCAGGCACTGCCGGGATCGCGGCCTCGCCTTGCCGCTGATGCAGCATCTGTTCCCACAATGCTTTGTGCGCCGCCATCAGGTCGGCCACCAACGGTTGCATTTTGTCGATCTGCGGCGTCATCGCCGCCATGGCACCTGCCGTATCGGTGGGCATTTTGTCTTGCAGAAATTTGCTGAAGGTCTGCGTCATCGCCTCGATCTGTTTCGGGAGATCAGCGATGCCCTGCATGCCCGGCCAGAACGGTGTTTGAAAGTTCATCATGCGTGATTACCCCCGATCAACCATTGGACTGCCTGAATCGAAAAAACGCCGAGCAGGATCATGGCCATCTGCAATGCGGTCGCTTTAATCTCTGCACGCTTATGCAAGCCGGGAATCAGATCGGCCACGGAGACATAGATCAGGCTCGATGCGGCGACGGCCAATAGAAACGGGACCCACACTTCCATACCGGAGAAGAGCAAATAGGCGAGCACTGCCCCGGCGAGCGTAGTAATGCTGGCGAGCAGGTTGAGCACCACGGCTTTGACGCGACTGAAGCCGGCGTGAATCAGAATGACGAAGTCACCGGTTTCCTGCGGAATTTCATGCGCGATGATGGCGATCGCGGCGACGATACCGATTTCGATGCCGCCCATAAACGCGGCGGCAATGAGAATACCGTCGACGAAGTTATGCACGGCATCGCCGATCAGAATCAGCCAGCCCGATGCGCGCGAACTATGGGTGTCCGCCGGATGCTCATGCGCCTCGCAATGATGCTCGTGACAATGCCGCCACAGCACCAGCTTTTCCAGCAGGAAGAAAAAAAGGATACCGCCAAGCACGGTGAGCAAAACAGCGTCGATGTTGCCCGAGTGCTCCAGCGCATGCGGCAGAAGATCAAGAAAAACTGCGCCCAGCATGGCGCCGATGGCATAGGACACCATCACGGGCACGATGCGCGGATGGGTCGCCAACGATGCGAGCAAGGACACCACCGTACTGGCCAGCGACCCGGCAAGGCACATCAGAATGATCCAGGTCAGCGGCGAGAAACTCATGGGGTGCTTTAGCGAAGTTCGGTGGAGTCGATCATTATAGGGTGGGATTATTCCAACCAGATCAGCGAGGCCATACGGCCAGTTACCGGATCGCGCCGGTAGGAATAAAAACGGTCCCTCAGCGTATAGGTACACAGGCCACTCAGGGTGATGTCTTTAATGCCCTGCGCACGCAGACGATTGACGGCTAGCGCCGGTAAATCCGCAAGATATTTGCCCTTGGCGATCGGATGCAAGCGGAAACAAGTCGCATTCTGCGCATTTCGGTTAACGAAGGCATCAACGACATCCTGCCCCACTTCGAAAGCCGTCGGCCCGATGGCAGGACCCAGCCATACGGTGAGATCTTGATGCGTCACGCCGGGCACAAGGATCATGGCATTGATCAATTGCTCGACCACGCCAGCCGCCAGGCCGCGCCAACCGGCATGCGCCGCGCCAACCACCCGCGCCTGCTTATCTGCCACCAGCACGGGCAGGCAATCGGCCGTCATGATGGCGCAGGCAATACCGGGCGTTTGCGTCATGACGGCATCGGCTTCGGGGCTGACCGCAGAGGGTTCGTTCAGCGCCAGCACGTGGGTGCCATGCACCTGCGTCATCCAGATGGGGGCAACACCAGCGGCATCGACAAGTGCCTGACGATTGCTAGCGACATGGGCGATGTCGTCGCCCACATGATCACCGAGATTAAAACCTCCGTAGGGTTGGGGACCCCGCCCGCATTCAGTCTGCAACGCTTTCACGCCCGCCGGCAGATGCCAGTCGGGCACAAAGGCGGGCAAGCCGGCCAGATTCATTTAGGCGTCCGCCGCCAGATCGCGGAGATCTTCAAGCAACGCCGCCAGATCGGCCGGTGCCTGCGCCGTCCATTTCATCGGCTCACCGGTCGTCGGATGGATGAGGCCAAGCTGGCGCGCATGCAGGGCCTGGCGGCCAAACTGTGCTGCCGGTTGAGGCAACGGATGTCGGCGCCCGCCCAGATAGGTTTCGTCGCCGACCAGTGGGTGGCCGAGGTGCGCCATATGGACGCGGATCTGATGCGTACGACCGGTTTCCAGCGCGCACTCGACGAGGCTACAGCCGGGGAAGATTTCCAGCAGGCGATAGTGCGTGATGGCCTCTTTGCCCTGGCTGGTGACCGCCATACGGGTGCGCTGCCGCGTATCGCGGCCGACCGGTGCGTTGACGATACCGTCCACTTTGGGGACGCCACAGACGATGGCGCGGTAGAGCCGCTTGACCGAGCGTGCCTGCAATTGACGCACCAGATGCGTATGGGCCGCCAGCGTTTTAGCGACGACCATCAGGCCCGACGTGTCCTTATCGAGCCGATGCACGATGCCGGCACGCGGTAAGTGCGCGAATACCGGGTCGTAAGCCAGCAGACCATTAAGCAAGGTGCCCTGCCAGTTACCGGCCGCCGGGTGCACGACCAGACCGGGTGGCTTGTTGATCACGAGAATCTGATCGTCTTCGTAGACGATCGGCAGATCCATGGGTTCTGGCTGGAATTGGCCGGCCTCGGCATCGGTCAGCACCTGATCGGCACGAACCAAGAGCGCTTCCCCACCGTGAATCTTGTGTTTGGGTTCCAGAACGGTCTTGCCATCGACGTCGACCCGACCAGCTTTGACCCACTGCTGCAAGCGATTGCGGGAATGTTCGGGCATCATATCGGCCAACACCTGATCAAGGCGGCCCCCATCCGCTGCAATCATGTTGATGGGGCTGCCACCGCCCTGCGTGATATCATCTGCGGCGTTGTCATCTAGGTCCTCCAGAGCCTCCGGAGGCAGTTCTTCGATGCGTTTGACGGGTTCGGGCTGCGTTTTCATGAGGCGTAGTCTAGCGGTTATCGGCTCTGTCGACCATTTCAACCGAGACACCTTCGCCTGCATGTTTCACCGTTTCTTCCGCGCACTAAATTCCGGATTGCCTATCAGAGCCGCCCTTGTCGGTGGTTTGGCTGTGCTGGCGCTTTCCGGTTTATCCGGTTGCGCCCTGTTCCAGGAAGATACCGATCCGACCAAAGGCTGGTCTGCCAATAAGCTGTACACGACAGCCAAAGAGTCGCTCGAAGAAGGCAACTACGAGCAGGCCGTTAAATACTACGAAAAACTTGAGGCGCGTTACCCGTACGGCACTTATGCCCAACAGGCACAGATTGAAACGGCCTATGCGCATTACAAGGCCAACGAGCCGGCCGAGGGCAATGCCGCCGCCGACCGCTTTATCAAGCTGCACCCGAATCACCCGAACCTCGACTACGTCTACTATCTGAAAGGCATGATCGGGTTTAACGAAGATCTGGGCTACGGTGGTTACATCATGCAGCAGGATCCGACCGAGCGTGACCCGAAGAGCATGCGCGAGTCTTTCCTGGCCTTTCGTTATCTCTACGACCATTTCCCGAACAGTAAGTACCGCGACGATGCCGCCAAGCGCATGATCTATCTGGTCAACGCGCTGGCCTCGCATGAATTACACGTGGCCAACTTTTACGTACGCCGAGGCGCTTGGTTGGCGGCGGCGAACCGCGCACAGGATGTCGTTCGCTATTACCCCGACGCACCGGCCGTTGAAGAGGCGCTTGCCGTCATGGCCTACAGCTATGGCCAGCTGGGCTTACCCGATCTGCAAGCCGATAGCGACCGTATTCTGCGCAAGAACTACCCGAACAGTCGGTTCCTGACCC
>CALKUR010000027.1 GCA_937996725.1 uncultured Dechloromonas sp.
GGGTCAGCAGCCGGATGGCGAGAAGCTTACGGTCGAGCAGCCAAATCTGACAATTCGCGAGTTGGAATGCCTGAATTGGGCAATGCAGGGAAAAACGAGTTGGGAAACCGGGCGGATACTGGGTGTGTCCGAATCCACGGTGAATTTTCATATTTCGAACATTAATCGAAAGCTGGGTGTGCATCACCGTAACCAAGCGGTGATTAAAGCGATTAAGCTCGGTATTCTGTAGACGCTTGTGCCGAGGCACTCTGGAGCGCGATTAGATGTCTTCGATGCGCCCGTTCTAGATCCGCATCACCAATAACACCATCAAGATATAGTCGTACCAGTATTGCCACGGCCGGGGGTACGGCTTGCCCACGCTCTATGCGACTTGCTGTGCGCTGGTTAACCCCGAAACGACCCCAGAACTCTGTCTGAGATTCGTTTCGGGCGATTCGGGTATTGCGAAGGTGCTGGTGATGCACGATGCGTTGTCATTTATGCCATTGGGGTGCGCATGATGACAGATTGGCAACAGGGTGGGAGCTGGTAGAAGTGGGGGGGGTTCTAAATTTCTCTGCTGATCCGATGGTCTAGGACGCACGTTGAAATAAATTGTCTGCCGAAGTCCGTAACCATTATTGCTGTGTGAACGATCTCTCCTGTTCGGCCTTCCTCGGAGTTAATTTTTTCCAATACGGATTGCACGAAAGGGTGGGTTTCTAACTCGTTGTATAAACCCTCTTCAATTAATTTATAGGATTCAGGCACTGAGATCAGACCAAGTCTAATTAGGTTGTCAATATTTGGAGCAATATCGAAACCCTGGGCCGCTCTGTCAATTGATCCGATTAATGTGAAGTGCCGCACTTGATCGCGCCCCCCTTTGCCATCAGACCTGTTGTTTTTTATTTTGATCATGGGTTCTGTGGCTTTGTGCGTGAGAGAGGCAAGAATCTTGGCTTCATTTGGATTGAGCTGCCTGATAATCTCTACAAAGCTCGGATGTGCTAATTCAGCGGTCTTGCTGTCCATGGCCGATGCAAGGAGATTGGCATATAAATTCCTTAGCTCTTCGATAGAACCAATGTAACGTAGTGATTCGAGTGCGGGTCCCGCAATATGGGATGGAGGCGTAACAATCTCACCTTCAGGAGTATTGGATAGCTTTTCAGTCACTTTCGTGCTGACAAAATCACGAATCTGATCGTAGCCCCAGACCATAATTGATAGAGGCGCCAACGCAATGTTGACAGTTTTGGCTAAAACCTCAAGTGATTTGCCTAATTCTTTGGCGGCAGGCTGAATAGCATCTTGGTACACGGGAACGGCCTTGGCAAGGCCTGTGACCGCATTAATTGTGGCTTCGACGCCGCCCTCTTTTTTGTTCGTATCTTCGTCCATGGCAGTCTAAGTTAATTGACGTGGGTTTATATATTACGGCAGGTCCGCACGACGCACTCCGTGAACACTCATTTGTAAGTGTGGCGCACCAACAACCCGGCCTTGCAAAACGATATGTTTGGGGTCTACTTTTCCCTCTAATTCAAGCTCGTAGTCATCTAGGCCTGTTACTGAAACCATCCCTGGCACGTTCGCGTAACGCTGGATTCGAAGAATCGCTTTGATCTTGTCGCCCACTACTTTGTAGCTACCGATGTAGATCATTCCACTATCACCGCCGAAAACTCGACCGGTTTCCAGTACAACGATACCGCTGCCGATCATTTGAAGGTTCGATTTGAATTCGACAGACCACAGTGCTTCAACCATGCTTTGCTCCAAGTGTTATTAGTCACCCCTTATGGGGTAATGACAAACAAACTACATTGGCGCGATAAATTTTTGTACTAATAAAAGTGCTAGGTCATTGTTTTGTCCCTATTAGAGCTGCCAGTTACATGATCTAAGCCCTCGGCATATTTTCCGTGCGTCCCTTTTTACCCAAATCGACTAACGGAGGCGCACATGTCGAGCCAAATTCAGGTTGGAACCCGTAGTGATTTTCCCAGTAAGGTGCTGTGGGATATGCATCGCCTGCGTACGCGCGTATTTAAGGATCGAATGGGGTGGGAAGTACCCATCATGTCGGGGATGGAGATTGATGGCTACGATGCACTAGATCCTTACTACATGGTGATTCGGTCTGGAGAAGGTGGGGTGTGTGGGTGTTGGCGTATGTTGCCGACAGAGGGGCCATATATGCTCAAAGATACCTTTCCGGAGTTGCTGCATGGCGCTACAGCACCGGAATTGCCGAATGTCTGGGAGTTGAGCCGTTTTGCGATTGAGGCTGATGGCCCGCAGGGATTTGGATTTGCTGGGATGGCGCTGGATGCTATGCGTGAGATCGTTAGTTTCGGGGATCGCATGGGAATTACCCATTACGTGACGGTTACCACTACTGCGATCGAAAGGTTGCTACGTAAGACGGGAATAGCTATTACCCGATATGGCCCACCGATACAGATTGGGGTTGAGCGGGCGGTGGCGCTAGAGATTGATATCGGCGAGCAAACCCACCGGGCACTGTTTGGGGAGGTGGGTAAGGCGGCTTGATGCGGTTGGCCTATTAGAGCTAGTAGTTATGTGTACAAGAAGGAGAGGGTATTTTTCATTCGAAATATAAGGAGAATTCAACTTGGCACAGTACAAGTATTCGACGCATTTGCACCAAAACTCCCATGCTGAGTTTGATGCGACTCATAAACCAGGCGAAATTAGTGCCAATTCTGGGATATACCGGTGCACAGGATCTGGGGACGAGGTTGCAGTGAACAAAGGTGATCCATTTCCTCCGCAAAATCATCATCAACATGCGCCATCTCAAGGTTTAATACGTTGGCAGCTCCTTGTTTTCGCGGTACAGCGGTAGGTCATAGGCTGGGAATTTAAACCAGCTCCTGTAAATATATGGAGGTTTGAATATGCATGTTGTGACGAATGTTTATTTCGACGACGAGGATACTCTAACGACCCTTTTGGCATCACAGCAGGTAACGGGTCAAGCAATCTGCGAGGAATTTACTTCACGCCTAAAAAATGGAGAAG
>CALKUR010000028.1 GCA_937996725.1 uncultured Dechloromonas sp.
CGTGATCTCCTGCTGGTCGGCGATCCTCGCCTTCTCGATCAGGCGATCGAGCCTCAGGCGGACCGTCGGGTAGCTGATGCCGTAGGCCTCGGCCAGTTCCTTGAGCGGGTCGCGCTTGAACGGCGTCGCATCGTAAATGTTGAACGTACTGGCCTGCGAACGATACATCGCAAATCCATCGTGATGCTTGGCGACAAGCACGAACATGTTGCCGCCGAAATTCTTTGCGGCGCCGAGCCATTGGTTCGCGTCGAGCGAGTAGAACCAAACGCCTGGCCGGCCGTGCTGGTGGCCACCGCCGTCGCGGCTGCGCCGGTGACTGCCGAGCGCATCATCCATGCCGACCAGGAGCCGCAGAACTGGCTCGCGCACGGCCGCACCTACGGTGAGCAGCGCTACAGCCCGCTGCGGCAGGTCAACGACGGCAATGTCGGGCAACTCGGGCTGGCGTGGTCGTATGCGACCGGTACGACGCGCGGACTGCAGGCCACGCCGATCGTGGTGGACGGCCGCATGTACACGACCGGCGTGTGGAGCGTCGTCTACGCGCTCGATGCAAAGACGGGGCGTGAGCTCTGGCGCTACGACCCGCAGGTGCCGCGCGCCTGGGGACGCTATGCCTGCTGCGATGCCGTCAATCGCGGCGTCGCGCTGTGGCAGGACGCCGGGCCGGTGATCGCCGGCGGGGTATCGTCGATGTTCAGCACGGTGACGGTGATCGTCTGGGTGCTGACGTTGCCCGCCGCGTCCGTAGCGGTCACGACCAGGATGTAGGTGTTGTTGGTGTCGCTGTCGGTCGGGTTCTCGAAGTCCGGAGCAGTCACGAAAGTGATCGTGCCGTCCGGAGCAATCTGGAACTTGCCGGCTTCATTGCCGCCGGTGATCGACCAGGTCACGCCTTCGCTGGCGGTCAGCTTGACCACAGCAGTCTGGCCTTCCTGGACCGAGATGCCGCTTGCAGGGTCCCCTGCAGCGCCGCTCGGACCGGTAATGGCCGGAGGTGTGTCATCGACGTTGGTCTCGTTGAGCTTGACCTCGATCGTGGTCGTGTTGGTGCCGTCCGAAACCGCAACGGTCAGCGTCTGGCTATTTGGCGTTGCTTCGTAATTGTTCGCCAGCGAGGCCGCGCCGGCCGCCGTCAGCGTGATCGCACCCGTCGAAGAATTGATCGCGTACCAGTTATTCGTGTTGCCACCGGTGATGCTGAATGTCAGCGTGTTGTTCTCCGGATCGGTGGCGCTGACCGTGCCAACAGTCGAGCCCGACGCCGAATTTTCGGCATAGTTGAAGCTGTAAGACGCGTTTCCGCTCGAATCGGTCGCGTTGGTATTACTGAAGCTGGGCGACGTATTTCCGAGGAACTCGGCATTCAGAGCCTTGAACACGTTGGCTGAGCTGAAATTGGCGCTGCCATCGGTGCTGTCGCTTGCGACGAGGGTTGACCAGTTGGTTGTCGCAACCTTGGACGGCAGAACTAGGATGTAGGTTTTCTTCAGGCTCGCGCTAGAGCGGGTGTAGCGGTCGTTGGCATCGGCCACGACAGTGGCAGTGGTCACGCCAAAATACTTCACCGGAACTGCGGCGCCGCCGTCATTGAGCTGCCAATTCAGTACGCCGGTGAACTGGTAGGTAGTCGAATCGTTGAAAAAGATCGTCATCGTGACGGTCGTGTCATTGCCCTGCGTTCCACCCCAGGACGAACCGCCTTGCGACATTTCGATCTTGGTAATGCCCAGAGTGCTGAAATCTTTGACATTGCTGTTCTGGTTGGCATTGGGACCCGAATACTCGGCGATGCCGCCAGTCGTGAAAGTAGCGGTAACCGCTGCAACAGCAGGCATCGCAAGGGATGCGACCGCAGCGGCGATAAGAACCGTCACGAATTTTACGACTTTAGAAAGCATTGGCCCCACCCATATCAACAAACGAACGGCAAACTACCTGCACGCCTCGCTATAAATCTTCGCCGGCATTAATGACTTAATGCAAAGGCGGCAATGCTGTTTTCGTTATGGTTCGTGCGAATTATAGAAACATGCAGCTTTCTCGTGCCTACGGCTGGCCAGGGCGAAAATATCTTTCGCTACCTTTGGATTATATCGGGCCAGTGGTCATGTTTATAGTTAGACGCCCAGTTTCAATTGCGGCCTCACCCTATTGTGATCGTACTGCTAAGCGGCCACCACGAACCGAGCATGGGCCAGCGAGGTAAACAACGTTTCGTGAAGGTGTTCGTCGCGCAGGCGACCGTTGAAGCTCTCGACGAAGTTGTTCTGCATCGGCTTGCCGCGACTGCCCATCAGGCTGGTCAGTTCGCGGGCGACCCGAGCACCGGAAAGCGGCATATCAGCCGCGCAAGGGATACGGCATCGCCGACCGCAGATCAGTCTGTCAATGACGAAGTCGAGCGACCGTACTCGTCAGGCCGGTGATACCTACAAATCGCCAAACTTCGACTTCCACTTGTAGAATGTCGCCGAGCTGATCCCGTGACAGCGGCAGACCTGCGCCATGACCATCCCAGCCTTCTTCTCCTTCAAGATCGCGATGATCTGCTCTTCCGTGAACCGCTTCCTCTTCATCGTCCGTCTCCATCTCCTGGGCCGGACTCTAAATCTATCTGGAGGAAATCTTCAGGGGCAGGTCACCATCTGCAAACTTGACAGTTCCCGGCTGTCCCGGGCTGCCATACGGCGGCAGGATAATCGCAGCGCCATTCCCATAAAGAGTAATACCGGGGGCGATATTCACAGCACCGTGGATGATCACTTCATCAGGGCATTC